>CAKZYM010000394.1 GCA_937884685.1 uncultured Calothrix sp. | reverse complement strand
TGGAGAAGAAAAGACAGAAGGGGTGATTGGGGGACAAGTAGAGAGAGGGGGAGAGGGGGAAGAGTGGTAAGAGGGGGTAGAAATTTGAGTGAGAGAGGGAGTGAGGGAGAGAGTGAGGGAAATTAATAATTTATAACTTGCTACTTGCTACTTGCTACTCCTAACTTTCGTCTTTCCTCCTTGCTAGTGTCAAACCATCCGTAATCGGTACCATACTGATGGTGACTCTTTGGTCTTGATGAATTTTTTCGTTTAGAGCGCGGATTTTTTTGGTTCTGTTATCTTGAATCTGTGAATCTGCTACTCTTCCTGACCACAATACGTTATCAATTACGATTAATCCACCGGGACGAATTAATTTTAATGCTTTTTCGTAATAATCATCGTAGCTGCTTTTATTTGCATCTATGAAGGCAAAATCAAAACTATCCGCTTCACCTTCTGCAATTAATTTATCGAGAGTTTCTATTGCTGGAGCTATACGTAAATCAATTTTATCTCTAACTCCTGCTTGTTCCCAATAACGACTGGCTATGGATGTATATTCTTCACTAATGTCACAGGCTACCATCTTACCGTCGGTGGGTAATGCCAAGGCAACCACCAAGGAACTATAACCTGTAAACACACCAATTTCTAAAGCTTTCTTAGCTCCCATCAATTGCACCAGTAAAGCCATAAATTGTCCTTGCTCTGGTGAGATTTGCATGATATTCCTGGGATGATTTGCGGTTTCTTGACGCAATTTTGTTAAAACTTCCGGTTCCCGTATAGATACTGATAGTAAATATTGATATATGGGATTTTCTAATCCCAGTGTATGCTTAGACATGTTTTGCTTAATGGTGATTGTAGCCGTTTCTTTACCGAGAAAACATTTTAAGTTAATTATGTCTTTTTGTTTTATTCCTGGGTCGATAGAGAGATTTAGGTAAAACAAACTATCTGGGTTTAGCTGATAATCCAGGCTAGTTGTTGGGAATTATAAGTATGGTTCTATTTTTTACATAGTATGCAATATTTGCTTTACCCTGTTGTAATTTATGCGTTGTTAGTTGCTGTCTCGTATATCATTACCTTTTTACAGCTTTGTAAGGTAACGCTGCAATACCCGAACTACCAAATACAAAAAGTTGAAAATATTCCTGCTTATCTACAAAGGTTGTTTGTGATTCCAACTCAAGAGCTTCAGGAGTTTGGTTTTAAATCATGCTGTTATTTGCGGGTTAAGCCAATGCTAAAGGTTTATCCCGATGTTGCTTGGGAAGTCTTATTGTATAACGAAGCCTATAATTGCTATGCAAAGGTTGGAATACGTCACCCGATAGAACCAGTACATTTATTTGATATTGAATTTTATACTTTTTTTAAAGATAAAACTTGTTTGGTAACAACAAATGGTAAGGGAAATGCTGTGATAGGCAAAATTCCTTTCTTTATCATGCAAGATTATTATACTGCTGAAACATCTCTACAATGGCAGTTTCATCAAGACAGATTTGCAAAATTAAGAAGCAAGAAAATTCCTAAACTTTTATCGCCGGAAGCTTTAACAGAAGCACTCCAGATATATTTTCAATATTATCTGAATACTTTAATTAAATCAAAGTATATATTACCTGTTCCAAGGAAAAGGTTATTTAGCTTAAATAGAAGGTTAGCCCTAAAACTTACTCAAAAAAATATTAGCGAGAATAATAAAAGTGCTGTAGTAATAAAACAACGTCGAGAAGAAGCTAAAAGTAATTCTAAACTATCAATCGAAATTCCTATAGAATTAGAAGTAGAGGGATTTCAACGGATGGAAATATTGCAGAGAGGACTTATCGATAGGAAAATACGTCCTTGGTTAATATTAGGTAGTTTTGTTTTATTCGTGATTACTTCCACAAACTATTTTGGTACTCAAACTTTAATTATTTTTATTGCTGTATTGATGCTCCATGAAGGAGGACATTTATTAGCAATGAAAATTTGCGGTTATCAAGATTGTTCTTTACTTTTCTTACCTTTTCTTGGCGCTGTGGCTACTGCTCGTAAAGATGATGCGACTATTACTCAAAAGTTTTGTGTCTCTTTAGCTGGACCAATGCCCGGATTAATTATAGGTTTAGTATTGGCAATAATATTTAAAGATGCTGGCTATTCAAGTTGGATTAAACAAACAAGTTGGATATTAATTTGCTTAAATTTATTTAATTTGCTTCCTATTTATCCTCTTGATGGCGGACAAATAGTCAATATTTTACTGTTTTCCAGATTTCCCTATAGCGATGTATTATTGAAAGCATTTGGAGCAATTATTATTAGCATATTAGGAATTGCTCATCCAGCATTATTTTTACTGACAATTCCCTTAGCTTTTAATCTTGTAAACAGCTATCGTGCTGCTCAAATAAATTCCAAGCTACAAAAGTCTTTCCGAAACAACCCACCTCAAAATCAAGATAAGATTAATCAAGAAAATATAATATATTCGGTATTCAAGTACTTAAAAGAATTTGATTACCATCATTTACCATTCAACAGCAGATATTTTTTGGTAAAGAATTTAATTGAAAGATATAACTGTTTTTACAGCAAGCGGATAACAAAAGTAATTTTAGCAAGCGTGTATTCTGTAAGTTTGTTCGCTGGAATTTTTGTTAGTTGGCAAACTATTGTACCAAGTTCCGTAGATTTGATTCCTAAGTTTGCTAAATCATTTCCCAATTATGTTCGTATACATGAAGAAATCCGAAAATAACAAAGATAACTTTTTAGAGACGTAGCATTGCTACGTCTTCATCAATTTGGTTTGTAGCGATAAATATCGGATTACAAACCTAGACAAAATCTGTATGAAATTACGCTTAATTATCCGCAGCCTATAAGACTGGGGCTATAAAAATAAAGTCCGTTTGCACGGACTACATAAAGAAACGGTATCAATCAAAATCAATCCCGTTTATGATAATTTTTCATCGACTTAGTAATTTTTTTCCATCTCTTTTTACTGTCGATATAGACTTTCTGGTCTTGCTTTTGACTAAGATAATTAAGTTCTTTTTGTAATTTTTGGTAACTCAAAAACCTCGAATAATCCAGCTTCCCATCTTGTAATGCTTGCTGTACAGCACAACCGGGTTCTTGTTCGTGCTGACAATCACGAAACCGACATTCTTCAGCCAAGGTTTCGATATCTTCAAAAGTAGACTGTAAACTATCTTCACTTGCCCAAATTTGAATTTCTCGCATTCCTGGGGTATCTATAATTAAGCTACCATTTGGTAATAAAATCAATTCACGATGGGTTGTTGTATGTCTACCTCTGTCATCACCTTGACGTACAGCTTTGACTGCTTGTATTTCTTCACCTTTGAGTTGATTGGTAATAGTTGATTTACCCACACCTGATGAACCCAACAAAGCAACAGTTTGTCCCGGTTGTAAATAGGTTTGAAGTGCTGATAATCCTTGAGAATTCGCTGCACTAATTGTTATTATCGGTACACCCAAAGCAATATTTTCAACTTGATTTAAACAGTCTTCTATGTTTTGACATAAATCTGCTTTATTCAACAAAATCACCGGATTTGCACCACTTTCCCAAGCCAATACTAAATAGCGCTCGATTCTTCTCGGATTAAAATCACCATCTAACCCCGATACTAAAAATACCGTGTCAACATTAGCAGCAACTATTTGTTCTGTTGTTATTCCACCTATACTTTGACGAGAAAACTTACTTTTCCTGGGTAGAACGCTGTGGATTGTGGCACTTTTTTCCAATTCTCTCAAACTAATAACAACCCAATCTCCTACCCCTGGAAATTCTGCTGGAGTTGATTGATGACGAAATTTACCAGTTACTTCACCGGAAAGTTCGCCAAATTCGCTATGAAGGATGTAAGAATTTCGATGTTCTATAACAACTCTAGCTACTGTCAGTCCTTTTTGACGCAGTGGTTCAAAGTTGGAAGCAAAAAAATCGTTCCAACCTAAATATTCTAAATTCATTATTTTCCTTAATTGTTGTTTATTTGGTCGCACAAAGCACAACAATCGGAAATTCGGTTTTATTTTGGATAATTTTGGAACCAGGAAACCGAATACGGGAATATTTGTGCTTTGTATTGGTTATGTAGCGTTACAATCTCTCGGAATACAAATTCACTCATATTCGACCTCCTGATAATTCATACAGTATTACAATTGTAGTCTATTAAATAAAAATGTGTTCGTAGTTGCGCTTTATTACAACACATATTTGGCGCTAAAGCGCAACTACAAACTTTTATATTTTTAAACCTTAGAAACCATTACAGCATTAACATCAGCTTTCCTATCAAACAATATTCTTGGTTTGAGCAATATTTTGAAGAGCAATATAAATGATTGAAATTCACCAGGAGTAAATTTACGCTTCCATTGTCCGGGACGACAGAATAGCATTTGTACTAAACGGCGATGTTGAGGTACTGTAACGAGGGGGAATTTAACTCGAATTGTCAGAAATTCGTCTTTGATTCCGGTGCGTAAAACCTCTGCATTTAACTGCAAGTTTTCTTCAGTTATTTCTAAATTTACTGATTGACCTGGAAGTAATTCTATTGGAATTTGTTGAGTCAATGCAATTTCTGCACCAACTTCGGAAATCATTGTTGTTACTCCCCAAGCTGTTTTTTCGCCGATATCTAAACGTACTACTCGTCTCAAGTCAAACCATTCGTAAACATCGGCTTTTGGTGCATCTAATAATATTAATAGAGCAATTCCAATTAATACCAAGTTGTAAATACTCCATATCCACCCTAAATCTAAACCTTTAAAATGCTCTACTAATTCAGGAGTGGTTGTTTGTTGCCATAATAATGATAAACACATTCCTAAATTGCGCCATAAGCTAACAGCATTACCGATGAATAATAAAATTAAAGGTAAGGCTAAATTCCAGTTGAAATAAAACTTGTTATGAGCGTTTCCTTTGGGTGTCACTTTAAATCCTTTAGAAAACGGGTTTAACATTACTTTAATTACCGTTAATGCTAGGGGAAAAGCTAAAGCTATGCTGTATATTTCCGATAAAATTGCAGAACGAGAATGTGAGTTTAACCAGGAAAATACTGCTAGCTGGGTCAGATAAAAAGGTAAAAGAAAATATAATGCTTCCTCTACGGTTGCCTGTACGGGAATAATGCCGAAAAATGAGTAAGCTAAAGGCATTAATAAAAATCCAACGCGGGAAATACTGGCAAACCAGTTAAGTAATCCTTCTAAATGAGCTAGTCTTTGTAACGGTCGCAATCCTTTAATTGTTAGAGGATTTGATTTAATAAAAAATGCTTGTAAAGTACCTTGTGCCCATCGTATCCGTTGTGTTGCATGTGCGCCGATATTTTCCGCAGCTAAACCCGCACTCAGTTTTTCATCTAAGTATATAAGTTTGTAACCTTTGGCTGATAAATTAATTCCTGTAAAGTAATCTTCGCTGAGAGATTCAGTGACAAAACCACCTGTTTTTTCTAAAGCGCTACGTCTGACTACAAAAGAAGTTCCGGCACAAACTACGCTGCCCGCGCTATCTTTTATCGGTTGAATTTGTCTGTAAAATACTTCTTCTTCTGGAGTTACTACATTTTCTAAACCTAAATTATGAGCTATTGGGTCTGCATTATAAAAGCTTTGCGGTGTTTGAACTAAAGCTAATTGTTCGTCTTGAAAAAATCCAACTGTACGAGTTAAAAAGTTTGAGGTAGGAATAAAATCGGCATCAAAAACAACTATTAGTTCTCCATTAATTTTAGTAAGTGCATGATTCAAGTTACCGGCTTTAGCATGATTATTCTCTTTTCTAGTAATATACTCGCATCCCAATTCTTCAGCTAAAGCTTTCATCTCTGGACGGCGAGTATCATCCAATAGATAAATGGTTTTATTTTGGTATTCTAAAGCCTGACAGCCAATAATTGTTCTTCTTAAAATAAAAGCTGGTTCGTTATAAGTCGGAATTAAAACATCGACGCTAGGATTAAAATTACCTTCAATAACAGCTATAGATTTTCAATCAGCATCGTGACGACGCTCTTTTACATTCAGCATCAAAAATAGCTGGATTGTAGCACTCAATAACACAAACATTTCTAAACCAAACAAACCCAAACTAAACACTCCATTCAAAGCAGTGTCTAAATTTAAAGTTGAAAAAGAACGCCATAAAATATATCTACCAGTTAATAATAATAATATTCCTACGACCAATCTTCTTGACCAAACTCTGGGTTGAGGTGAAACTCTCATTATCCCCCAAACAGCTATTAACAAAGCTACAGTCGGGGCTAATAAATATTTTCCCGTCACCATGGGAGCTTCCAACCACATTGGTGGATTCCGCTGTAAAAGGTTTATTTCAGCAAATATCGCGTTAATTTTATCTTCCCCAGCAAACCAAGCTCCAACAACAACCGCTGATAAGATAATAGTGCTTAGTAAAAATAGAGTTGCAGTTCTAGGTTTGAATCTACTTTTGCGAGGATTGCGTCTGTATTTTCGTTGGTTAGATTGTGTAATAGTCATTGTTATATTTGATTTAGTAGATGAATTGATTTAGATTTTGGATTATTAATTCTTTAGGGGATAGACCTTGAAACATATGCAACACGACAATGAATAGCTGTTACATTATTTAATATAATTTAATTTAAAGAAAACTGAGCTTACACGCGTGAGTAATCATACGCAAATCAATACTGTTCTCAACTAAGATTCAATATAGGTTGATTTGCATAACTTTGGATTAAAACAAGATTAGAAATAAAATCGTAAATTTAGTCTAATTTTCAACAACTTCTCAGCTTCTATTAATTTATCTATTAGTACAAAGCCATAAAGTGTACTCATAGACGTGAGGACACCGCGATGAAATTTAAGTATGCAGCTGTTGTAGGTATTGTTGCTTTATTAACTGTAGGTTGTGGAAATGTAGAATCGCAATCGCAAGATCCAGAAACTCAACCCCAAGCAGAAACTGTTGCAGAAAGTCCTGCTGATAGTTCAATTCAAGCTTCAGGTGATTTTATTGATGCGGAACACCCAACCAAAGGAACGGCTAGTATTATTACTGAAAACGGTAAGAAGTATATTCAATTTGATGACAACTTTAAATCCGATGATGGCCCCGACTTATTTGTAATTTTGCATAGAGATGACAAATTACCAATTACCGGAATTAAAGAAGCAGATTATGTAAGTATTGCTGCTTTGAAAAGTACAAACGGTTCTCAAAAGTACGAAATCCCTGAAAGTGTAGATTTAGCTAACTTCAAATCCGTAGCTATTTGGTGTCGTAAATTTAACGCAACTTTCGGTTATGCAGTACTGAAAGCATAGATTATCAAACTATTTCACAATCGCTTCTCATTAATTCTCAATAATACAAGGCTTAGACAGAAAAATGGAACTATCAGATTTTTTGACACTCATACATCCAGCGATCGCAGTTATTTTTGTATTTCCTCTCATCGGTAACGTAGTAAACTTAGCATGGGCTGCACGTCAGCGTCGTCTGCAAACAAAAGCTAAAGTAAAAAGCAAAATACCCGCTGTTTCTGGTGCAGAACATAAGCGTTTGGGAGATTGGTTAACAGGTTCGGTTGTGGGATTAACTTTAATCGGTGTGGGACATCCAATTGCAGAAGAGATGAAAAAAAAGCAATTGTGGATTGAATCACCTTTTCAATTTGTGTTTATTATTTTATTGTTCGTTGCTACAATCGCTTCTTTAGTATTTCTCTACAAAGCTAAAGAGAAGCATTGGAGAGCAATTTTTGCAACCTTAACCGGAATGGGAATAGTTATACTAGGTTGCCAAGATGGAGTTTTTCGACGTACAAATGAATGGTATTGGTCGCATTACTATTACGGAATAGCTGCATCTTTACTGATGGTTTTCTCTCTAGCAATTGTACCGGAAATTTATCGCGACAAATCCAATAAATGGCGGATTATCCACACAGTTGTTAATACTTTCGCTCTACTATTATTTATCGGACAAGGTATGACAGGAGTCAGAGATTTATTAGAAATTCCCTTGAGTTGGCAGAAACCTTTTGTCTTCCAATGCGACTTTGTAAATAAAACCTGCTCTTGACAGTGAACAGTGAACAGTGAACAGTGAACAGTTATCAGTTATCAGTTAAAAGTTACTAGTGATAGCTGATAATTAACTAATTTTTCTATTTTAAAATATAAATTATTTAATTTCTATTATTTAATTACTATCGCAACTAACAACTAACAACTAATTACTAATTTTTATATGAAACTCGACTTTAATTCTTTAAGACTACGTTTAACGGCTGGTGTTGCAGCCTTTTCAATTCTCGGTTTAGGAAGTCTTGCTTCTTGGACTGGTTGGAGAATGCAGCAAATACTAATTGAAAACCATAAAACGAATGTTGAAGAAATTGCTACTACCATTCCTCGCGATGTTGAGATGATGAGTAGAATGGGTTCGCAAGAAGAAGCAATTTCCGAAGCAATTAAAAATTTCAAGGTTAATAACGCATTATTATGGGTCGAAGGTTTAGACAATCAAGTATTAGCAAAATCTAATACATTGATGAATTCATCTAACTCTGAAAAAAATCAATTAATTGCTTTTACAAAAGTACGAATTAAACCTAAAGTTATCCAAATTAATAATCGTTATTATGTATTATGTAGCGATGAATTGAGTATTAAAGGAGACGTAATCGGCAGAATTTTAGTAGCCCAGGATATCACCCGCGACCAAACAATGTTTGTCGCAATGATGCAAGGTGTTGTTGTTACTAGCGTTTTAGTAATTGTCGTCATGGCGGTCGCAATTGCTGTTTATATTCAGCGCTCTTTGAAACCTTTAAGACAATTAAGTCAAATGACGGAAGTTATTTCTGCTGACGATTTAGGAAAAGCACAACTTTATTTGGATAAAGCACCAAGCGAAGTTAAACAGTTAGCTGAAACCTGTAATCTGATGCTGACTCGGCTTTCCGATTCATGGGAAAAAGAGCGACAATTTGTTAGTAACGTATCCCACGAATTAAGAACTCCTTTAACAATTGTCCACGGTTACTTACAAAGCGTATTAAGAAGACAGCAAAATTTAACAGAAATCCAAAAAGAAGCTTTAGAAACTGCTGCATCGGAAGCGGACAATACAATTAGTTTATTACAAGATTTACTGGAATTAGCTAGAGCAGACCACGGTAATTTACATCTAAATATAGAAAAATGCGTCCTAAATGATGTAGTTATCGAAGTTGTAGATATGGCTGATAAATGCAGCGAAAGAGAAATTAAAGTCGAAGCTTCAACAGAGATAATTGAAGTCAAAGCAGACTATACTCGTCTCAAACAAGTATTGTTTAATCTGATTGACAATGCTGTTAAATATTCCGAACCGGAAACACCGATTACCTTAAAGTTAACTCGTAAGGAAGGTGAGGGATGCGTTCAAGTTTGTGATGTCGGTTATGGAATTCCATTACAACATCAATCGCGGATATTTGAGCGTTTTTACCGAATAGATGAAGCCCGTAATCGTGCGGGTGGAACTGGGTTAGGATTATCTATAGTTAAGACTTTAGTTGAAGGAATGGGTGGTAAAGTTTCGGTACGTTCTAAGTTGAGTGAGGGAAGTGTTTTTACAGTTTATTTACCGGTTTAGGGAATTGGTAATTGGTAATTGGTAATTACTTAAATTTCAAATAAGGTGTTTATTCGACCACGAATCCACTGAAACATTCCTTGTTCGGAGTCAATTTTCTCTGGTAAAATTCCCATACTTTCTAGAGATTCGCTACGGGTTGCGAGTTCTGCGGAAATTTGGTCTGCTAGTTGAGGATGGTTTGATAATAGTCTTTGTAAATTCGTATGGTCTACTACAAACAAGGTAGTTTGCTCGTTGGTACGTATACTAGCAGAACGAGGAATTCCCATTAATAATGCCATCTCACCAATGAATTCCCCAGCATGACGGTTGACAATATGTTTATTCAATTTCTCGGAATAGATTTCTACGGAACCAGAAAGAATAACGTAAAACGAGTTTCCGGGGTCTCCTTCACGACAAATAATTTGTTCTGCTGGTAACATTTGTCTGAAACCCTGTTCGATTAATTCTCGAATTTGTCTGGGAGTACAGTTTTGAAAATAACTAATCTGACGAAGTAAATCCCTTAAACTTTGAGTTCCTGATGATTTAGAAGCAGTATCGGGAGCTTTTGTTGTAGAGTTATCGGTGGAGATATCACTATCTGAAACTTTTGAATTCCCAGCACCTTGAAATACTTGGATTAAATCTTGCGGGTTTTTAAGATGCAAATCTCTTTGAGGGAAAGGAATATTAATATCTCGGAGATTTAATTCATTTTCAATCGAGAAATTTAAGTCACTTTTGAATTGAGGAATACTCGGTGGGTCGTCAACCCAAACTAATAATTCAAAGTTTAAGGAACTATCACCAAATTCTTTAAACCAAACTTTGGGAGTTGGTTGTGCTAGAACCCGAGGATGTCTTCTTGATGCTGCTAAAAGTGCTTCGGTGACTAAAGTTGTATCGGTACCGTAAGCGACTCCAACTGGTACGTGAACTCGACATTTTTTATCTCGATAACTCCAGTTAACTACATTGTTTTCGATAAACTTTTGATTGGGTACAATTACAAATACGTTATCTAAAGTACGGACAACTGTAGAACGAATCGATATTTTTTCTACTATTCCTCGTAAACCATCAACTTCTACTAAATCCCCGACTTTTAAAGGTTGTTCAAATAAAATTGCAATACCACTAATAAAGTTACTCGCGATATTTTGTAATCCAAAACCAATACCAACACCTAGTACCCCAGCAACAACTGTCAGGGAACTGAGGTCGATACCAGCACTTGTTAGCACAATTAAAAATCCGACTCCAGCAATCAAGTAACCGACAACTGAAGAAATGGCTTCTTTTGTACCTCTATCAATTTTGAAACGACTTAGTATAGTATTCCGGATTAACCGACCGATTAAACTACCGACAATATAAGCAATAACTGCATAAAAAATAAGTTGGATGAGTAAATCTAGAGTAAAAAATTTACCGTCATCCAACTCAAAAAGTTTTGCTTTATATAAATTCCAGAAAAATCCCGGAACCCCTTGTCCTTCCTGCAAAAGCCATTCCATAGGTAAACAAGTAAGATATTTGATTGCTAAATGCTAGTTATGAATATACTTGTCTAGCTCAAAAAACTCAATCAATCTTGGCAAACTTGTATTATCAGCAGTGGGTGTTGAAGTCTCTATTTCTTGAATTACTTCTTCGTTTAGATATTTAAAAACTTTTTCCTTTAATACTAAAATTACCTCACGAGGTAAACCTTCAAGCTCTTTATTCAATCTTTTATAACGTCCTTTTGCAAAGCTAATCTGGAATTTAGCTCTTTTTAATAACCGCTGTCTGAGATTTTCATATAATTCTTTTTTATCATCTTTATTTTCTCCTTTGCTTAAAAATTCTTTAATCAAAGGGACTATATCAAGGTTTTCTTCGAGTAATATTAAACTACCTTCTTGTAAATAAGCCGGAATTCCGTCAATCCCTAATCCACCAATATCTGCTAGCGCAATGATACGTGCATTTAAAGCTATTTGTTGCTGTAGATTGTATAAATCGGGTTGATAAATTGAATTATCGCTGGTGTCAAAAAGACAAATTGTAGCTGAAATTGATTTTCGGATTATCTCTAAATCAGCCAAGGTAAATAGAGGGGGAACTCCGGGATTTCGAGCAACAAAACTTTTGTTTAACTGTTTTATAAAATCGATTAACTTATTTATTGTGGCATTTTCGCTGACTCCAGTTTCTCGCTGTCTTGCTGTCTGTGGAGATTTCAATGGTAAGAATTCTTGAACCATATCATGACTTGCTGCACAAATATCAATTAAGTATTTTGCTCGTTTGCTATCTGATGAATTTGGTTCCTGACAAATTCTATCCCAAAAGGGTTCAATAGCATTAAATATTATTTCTGCTCTGCGTTGAACCGCTTGTGCGTGAGCATAATTATGAAAGTAGAGTTGCTTTTTTCGTGCTTCTTTTTCTACTTCTACAAAAGCAAAGTCTTTAATCATCGCAACAGCATGTTCAAAGTTTTTTGGTGTTAATCCAAAATTTTCTATGTGTGGATTTTCTAAGACTTCGCTATCTTGATTTTGACTCATAGTATGATTATCTACCAATGATTATCCTTTGAAAGACTTTTAGAATAATATAATAAAGTAATTTTGCGGATATTGCCCACACTAAAAATACTTATTACTCTGTAAAGATTTGTATTGAAGTATAAGACAAAATAAATCTAGAAATCTATTTGGATTAACAATGCTGTTTATTAGGAGTTTGAGCGTACTGTTTTTCTTTAAATAGATTAAATTTCAAAAATAGAATTAAGTCTTTTACGAACCCAGTTTAAAACAGTTTGCTCGGAATCAATTTTTTCGGGAAAGATGCTGAGACTTTCTAAGGATTCCCTACGATTCGCAATTTCTACAGAGATTTGGTCTGCTAACTGTGGATAGTTTGATAGCAGTTTTTGTAAGTTATCTCGGTCAACTACAAATAAGGTTGTATCTTCTAAAGTACGAATGCTAGCAGAACGAGGAATTCCCATCAATAAAGCCATTTCACCGATAAACTCTCCAGATTCACGGTTAGTAATATGTTTATCTAACTTTTCGGAGAATATTTCCACTATACCTGAAAGGATTACATAAAAAGAGTTCCCCGGGTCACCTTCATGACAGATAATTGTATTCTGTGGAAAAAATTGACGATATCCGTCTTCAATTAGTTGTCTAATTTGTTCTTTCGTACAGTTTTGAAAATAGCTAATTTTTGGGAGTAAATCTTTTAAAGTTTCACCTTGTAAAGACTTTTTGAGTTTTTTTGATATCGAAACTGGTTTATTTGCTGGAACTGGAAAAGACGAGGTTAATTCCTGGGGTAGACTTGTGGAACTTTGTAAATTTGAAATTACTTCCTGTGGATTTTTAATCTTAACTTCTTGTTGATAGGGAGAAACTATTTTTATTCCTCTGACTTCAAATTCAGACTCAATTGCGAAATTTAAGTCGCTGATAACGCTATTCAACCCTAAAGGATTGTCTATCCAAGCTACCAGTTTAAATTTTAAATTACTGGAGAATGTTTGAAACAAAACTTTTGGTGGAGGTTCCAATAAAATATTCTTTTGCTGACGAGCAGCAGCTAACATTGCTTCGGTGACTAAAGTCGTATCGTTACCGTATGCTAATTCTATAGTTACTTCTACAGGACATTTACTTTTACCATAGCTCAAGTTAATAATTTTATTTTGAATAAAATCAGAGTTGGGAATAATTACAAAAGTACCGTTTAACAATTTAATTGCTGTAGAACGAATTGAAATATTTTCTACTATCCCCAAAAGACCATCAATTTGAATTAAATCGCCGACTTTTATCGGTTGTTCAAATAACAGGGTAATTCCGCTGATAAAATTAGCTGCAAGCTGTTGAAATCCAAACCCAACTCCAATTCCTAAAACTCCAGCAATCACAGTTAAAGAACTGAGGTTAATTCCAGAAATTTCTAATACAATTAAGAATCCAAACCCAGTTAATAAATAACCGATAACAGAAGCTACAGCTTCTAAAGTTCCCCTATCAAAACCAAATCTGGTTAATATAGTACGTCGAATAAATCCGCGTAATAATCGAGCAATTAAATAAGCACAGAAGGCTAATATAATTAATTGTGTTAGAGAAGCTAGGGAAACAGGTTTATCATCTAGTTCAAATAGTTTGACGTTAAAAATTTTGTTGGTAAATTGACCTAGTCGCTGTAGTTCTTGAAGCAACCATTGCTTTATTAATATAATTAGTGAAATATCGCTTTCGTTAATTAGCTCGATTTCTTCAACTAAAAATAACTTTGATAAATAATTTATTGATTTCAGTATCAATGTAGATAACTCTCCAAATACTAAACATGATTGTTTTACAGGATTTTTTTAATTATTATCCGTACAAATATTAAGCATTTAAATTTACTAAAAGTATTATAATCATCTTAATATCCTACTCAAGTCAATTCTCGTAAGCTATATTTTTCCCAACAGATTTTTTTGTAGCTTGTTGACTTATTTAACAATAAATGCTTTCTATTAAAAATATTGAAAAAGAAAATGGTTATAGAAAAAATACTTATAAACTAAAAATTTATGTAAAATATATAGCAAGTAAAGGGTGATTTAATAAAACGGAATATTAGTTGCAAAAAAATCAGTCAAGCAGGCTGTAAAAACAGGAGATTGGTTAATGGTTGCAGAGAAGTTTGAGAATCAACCAGCAAATGATGATAGGGGATTTCTCGATAAATTAGCTGGATTACGGAATCGAATTCCTTTACGTACTGTATTAATTGTCCCATTTGTATTGCAAATTTTTGGAACCGTAGCATTAGTAGAATATTTTTCCTTTAAAAATTCCCAAGAAGCAGTGAGCGATATTGTTTCTCAACTACGGAGTGAAATTAGCAGTCGCATCGATTTGCATCTAAGAGATTACCTCGAAACACCACATTTAATTAATCAGAATAATCTTAAATCTTATCAGATAAATTTAATAGATATTAACAACCAAGATAATTTAGCTCGTTATTTTTGGAAGCAGAAACAAGTATTTGATGTTAATGCAGTTTATTTTGGTAATCAAAGGGGTGGATACGTTGGTGCAGAACCAGAGAATAAAATTGCAATCACTAGAGATTTTTCTGTAGGTGATTTTTTATTTTATGATAGCGATAATAAAGGTTCAAAAGTTGGTACTCCCAAGCTTGTTAAAAAAAATTATAATTCCTTAGAAAGACCTTGGTATAAAGCAGCAGCAGCGAAAAAAAGTTCTACATGGAGCAATATATATACATATAGCGATGGTACTGATATTGCGATTGCTGCTGCAACACCTGTATATAAAAATAACGAGTTGCAAGGGGTTTTATCAGTTGATTTATCATTGAATCAAATTAACAGTTTTTTGCGTAAAATAAAAGTCGGAAAATCTGGGAGAACTTTTATTGTTGAACGTGATGGTTTTCTAGTTGCTTCCTCAACTAATGAAGATACATATTCTAAGCAAGGAAACGAATTTAAACGTTTAGCTGCTACTAGAAGCCATTATCCTTTAGTTAGTAAATCAACAGAGTTTCTCCAAAATAGATTTGGTAGTTTAAAAAATATCAAGAAAACTCAACAGTTAGAATTCAAGATAAAAGGAAAGCGCCAATATTTACAAGTAACAACATTCAACGATAAATATGGTTTGGATTGGTTGATTGTTGTTGTCATCCCCGAAGCAGATTTTATGGCACAAATTCATGATAATCAGCGCAATGCATTCTTGCTGTCTTTATTTGCTTTAATTATCGCAATTATTATTGGTATTCTGACCGCTCGTAGAATTTCTCAACCAATTTTACGCTTAAATCAAGCTGTTAAAGATATTACCGAAGGAAAATGGGAAGCAACGGATTCTGTCAAAGATTCGCGCATCTCGGAGGTGTCAGAATTAGCCACTTCTTTTAATAGTATGGCTCATCAACTACATCAGTCTTTTGAAACTTTAGAAGAAAAGAACGAAGAATTGCAACGACTGGATAAGTTAAAAGATGAATTTTTAGCTAATACTTCTCATGAATTAAGAACTCCTCTCAATGGTATGATTGGGATTGCAGAATCGATGATTGATGGTGCTACGGGAGAGATAACACCATTACAGCAGAAAAATCTGTTGATGATTGCTAATAGCGGACACCGATTATTAGAATTAGTTAACGATATTTTAGACTTTGCTAAGCTGAAAAACCAGAGTATTGAACTTCAACAAAAACCTGTAGGAATATATTCTTTGGTTGATGTGGTTTTAGCTTTTAGTCAATCTTTGATTGGAAGTAAAGACTTAAAATTAATTAATTCCGTACCGAGCAATTTACCTTTAGCTTATGCTGATGAACATCGTTTAGAACAAATTTTCTTCAACATCATCGGTAATTCAATTAAGTTTACAGAAAGTGGAAAAGTAGAAGTTTCTGCAACAGAAGATCAAAAACAATTAACAATTACAATTTCAGATACGGGAATCGGTATTCCTCCTGAAAAACACGAAAAAATATTTGAATCATTTGAACAAGCTGATGGTTCAACAGCAAGAGAATATGGTGGTACAGGTTTGGGTTTAGCAGTTACTAAGCAGTTACTGGAACTCCACGGTGGTCAAATTTGGGTCGAATCAGAAGTTGGTAAGGGTTCAAAATTCAGCTTTACTTTACCCGTTGTAGATAGTAAAGTTCAATCACAGAAAGTTCAGCCTGAGAAGAAAAATAAACAAGAACCAAATCAACGACGGAAATTAAAGTTGTCGAAGAAAACTGTTAAAGTTAATAAAACTGAAGCAAATAATTCTAATCATGCTGTTCCAGTCAGTAATAGAAAAGAAAAGATATCAAGAAATAGTAAATATAATATTTTAATAGTTGATGATGAGCCTGTAAATTTACAGGTACTAAATAACCATTTATCGCTACAAAAATACAGGGTAGTTCAAGCGATGAATGGTCTAGAAGCTTTAGAGATATTGGAAAATGGAGAAAAGGTTGATTTGATATTACTAGATATCATGATGCCAAAAATGTCTGGTTATAAAGTATGTGCTAAATTACGAGAAAAATATCCAGCCCATCAATTACCTGTAGTTATGTTAACCGCGAAAAATCAAGTAACTAATATCGTTACCGGGTTTAAATTTGGTGCAAATGACTATTTAACAAAACCGTTCCAAAAAGAAGAATTACTAACTAGAATTAAGTCTCACATCAAGCTTTCTCAAACTTCCAAATCTTACGGTAGATTCGTTCCTCACGAATATTTAAAATTCCTGAGTAAAGAAAGCATTATCGATGTAGAATTAGGCGACCATGTAAGTAAAGAAATGGCGGTAATGTTCTCGGATATTCGCTCATTTACCACCCTTTCCGAGAGTATGACACCCCAAGAAAACTTTGATTTTGTTAATAACTATTTGAGACAAGTATCTCCCGTAATTCGCGATAATACCGGATTTATTGTCAAGTATCTAGGGGATGGGATGATGGCTGTTTTCCCCAAAGGTGCTGATGATGCTGTTGCTGCTGGTATTGGTAAATTGAAGAAAGTTGAAGAGCAAAATATTCAGAGAATTGAGCAGGGATTATTACCGATTAAGGTGGGAATTGGGGTGCATTTCGGTCATATGATGGTAGGAATGGTTGGAGAAACAGCCAGAATGCAGGGAGATGCTTTTTCCGACAATGTTAATTTAACAGCACGTTTAGAAAGTTTGACTAAATTTTACGGAGTATCTTTAGTAATTAGCGAACAAGCTTTAGAGCATTTAAGTAACCCCGAAAAATATCAAATGCGTTTTCTTGATAGGGTGATAGTCAAAGGTAGAAGCGAACCCATAGCAATTTACGAAATATTAGATGGGGAATTAGCAGAAATTCGTGATTTAAAGTTACAAACCCTGTCAGATTTTGAAAACGGATTAGAGAATTATCGCTGTGGAGATTGCGATAAAGCTAAACAGTATTTTGAAAAAGTATTAGCTGTGAATAAAGAAGATAAAGCAGCAGCGTTATATTTAGAAAGAGTTGAAGAATTACAATGTAATGGAATTCCCGAAGATTGGAGTGGAGTTTGGGCTATGACCAAGAAATAAACAGTTGTTCATCGGTCAGATGTGAATGATTAGGGAAAGGGAAGAATTCTATATTTATCATGTAGTGGAAGTATCTTGTTCCTTGATATTAAACAAAATAATTAATTTCTTGGGATTAACTACAATATTTAGTTTCTTTTTAATTGCTAACGATTAACTTGTAAAAATTAAAGGCTTAAAATTTGGGCTAAATTAGGAGAGTGGCTAATGGTTGCGGATAATTTAGATAGAAAAGCAATAGATGAAGATAACAAGGGATTTTTGAAAAAATTAATGACAGCGAGAAAAAAAATTCCTTTACGTACCGTATTGATTGTTCCATTTGTATTGCAGATTTTTGGAACGGTAAGTTTAGTCGGTTATCTTTCATTTAAAAACTCCCAAAATGCAGTAGATACAGTTATTTCAGAATTGCGAAATGAAATTAGTCAACATATTAAATTACATCTTGAAGTTTTTCTAAAATCACCAAACTTAATTAATAAAAACAACGATAAATCCCTGCGTATCGGTTTATTAGATATAAATCAACCGGATGAGATAGCACAGAAATTTTGGCAGCAGAAGCAGGTATTTAAAAATGTTAATGTCATCTATTTTGGTAATGAGAATGGTGGTTATGTAGGTGTAGATACGACTAATGAAATAACTACTACCAGAAATTTTCAAGCAGGTCAGATTCTAATTTACAATACTGGAAATACTGGGAAACGTTATGGTATACCTGAGTTAAGCCAGCCAAATTATGATGCTCGTGTAAGACCTTGGTATAAAAAAACAAAAAATAAGAAACGCTCTCAGTGGAGTGATATTTATACATATAGCGATGGTAGCGATATTGTAATCGCAGCTACTCGTCCATTTTATAGAAACGCTAAATTCGAGGGTGTACTAGCTGCTGACTTATCCTTAGAGCAAATTAGTAAATATTTGCGAACCTTAAAAGTTGGTAAGACAGGTAAAACTTTTATTATTGAGCGTAACGGACTTCTGGTTGGTTCTTCGAGCAATGAGAAAATATCTTATAAGAAAGATAAGAAAATAGAGCGTTTGAATGCTAGTAATAGTACTTCTCCCTTGATTAGTGAATCTACTCAGTTTCTAAAAAAAGAGTTTGGTGATTTAAATAATATTAAAAAAACTCACCAGCTAGAATTTGATATTAAAAATAAACGTCAATATTTACAGGTTACAACATACAACGACGAATATGGTTTAGATTGGTTGATTGTTGTTGCTATTCCCGAAGCTGATTTCATGGCACAAATTAATGAAAATCAGCGTAACACGATATTATTATGCTTGCTTCCTTTAATTACATCTATAATCGTTTGTATTATTACCGCTCGCAGAATTTCTCAACCAATTTCTCGTTTAAATGAAGCAGTGAAAGATATTACAGGAGGTAACTGGAAAGGAACAGAAAGCGTACAAGGTTCTCGTATTGATGAAGTTGGGGAATTAGCAACTTCATTTAATAGTATGTCTCACGAACTACATGAATCGTTTGAATATTTGGAAGAAAAAAATGAGGAATTGGAAAGACTGGATAAATTAAAAGATGAATTTTTAGCTAATACTTCCCACGAATTAAGAACTCCTCTAAACGGGATGATTGGGATTGCAGAATCGGTAGTTGATGGTGCTACGGGGGAGATAACACCATTACAGCACAAAAATTTATCTATGATAGCTGGCAGCGGACATAGATTATTAGAATTAGTCAATGATATATTAGATTTTGCAAAGCTGAAAAATCAAGGTATTGAACTTCAACAAAAACCTGTAGGAATATATTCCTTAGTAGATGTAGTTTTAGCTTTTAGTCAATCTTTAGTTGGTGGAAAGAACTTAAAATTGATTAACTCTGTACCTGATAATTTACCTTTAGCTTACGCTGATGAACATCGTTTAGAGCAAATTCTTTTCAATATAATTGGTAATTCAATTAAGTTTACAGAAAGTGGAAAAGTCGAAGTTTTTGCAAAAGAAGACAAAGACCAATTAACGATTACGATTTTAGATACGGGAATTGGTATTCCTCCCGAAAAACACGAGAAAATATTTGAATCATTTGAACAAGCAGACGGTTCAACATCGCGGGAATATGGTGGAACGGGTTTAGGTTTAGCAGTTACAAAGCAACTAGTAAAACTCCACGGTGGTAAAATTTGGGTAGAGTCGCAAGTTGGTAAAGGTTCTACTTTCAGCTTTACTTTACCTATTGCAAGTGCTGCTTCTAATCAAAATAAAATTCAAAATAATTCAGAGAATAGAAACACTCAAGAATCTAATTTACCAAATATAATATCTAAAAAATCTCGAAAAACTACTCTACAAAAAGTTAAAGCCAATAGTATTACTTCTATTTCCACAAATTCTGCTGAAGAAAGTGAAGAAAATATATCTGATAATAGTAAATATCACATATTAATTGTTGATGATGAGCCTGTAAATTTACAAGTATTAAATAACCACTTATCGCTGCATAAATACAGAGTTACCCAAGCTTTAAGTGGTAAAGAAGCATTAAAAGCTGTTGAGAACGAAGATAAATTTGACTTAGTACTATTGGATATAATGATGCCAAAAATGTCCGGTTATAAGGTATGTGCTGCATTACGAGAAAAATATCCAGCCCATCAATTACCGGTCGTTATGTTAACCGCAAAAAATCAAGTTACTGATATAGTTACCGGGTTTAAATTTGGTGCAAATGACTATTTAACAAAACCTTTCCGAAAAGAAGAATTATTAACTAGAATTAAGTCTCACATCAAGCTTTCTCAAACTTCCAAATCTTACGGTAGATTCGTTCCTCACGAATATTTAAAATTCCTGAGTAAAGAAAGCATTATCGATGTAGAATTAGGCGACCATGTAAGTAAAGAAATGGCGGTAATGTTCTCGGATATTCGCTCATTTACCACCCTTTCCGAGAGTATGACACCCCAAGAAAACTTTGATTTTGTTAATAACTATTTGAGACAAGTATCTCCCGTAATTCGCGATAATACCGGATTTATTGTCAAGTATCTAGGGGATGGGATGATGGCTGTTTTCCCCAAAGGTGCTGATGATGCTGTTGCTGCTGGTATTGGTAAATTGAAGAAAGTTGAAGAGCAAAATATTCAGAGAATTGAGCAGGGATTATTACCGATTAAGGTGGGAATTGGGGTGCATTTCGGTCATATGATGGTAGGAATGGTTGGAGAAACAGCCAGAATGCAGGGAGATGCTTTTTCCGACAATGTTAATTTAACAGCACGTTTAGAAAGTTTGACTAAATTTTACGGAGTATCTTTAGTAATTAGCGAACAAGCTTTAGAGCATTTAAGTAACCCCGAAAAATATCAAATGCGTTTTCTTGATAGGGTGATAGTCAAAGGTAGAAGCGAACCCATAGCAATTTACGAAATATTAGATGGGGAATTAGCAGAAATTCGTGATTTAAAGTTACAAACCCTGTCAGATTTTGAAAACGGATTAGAGAATTATCGCTGTGGAGATTGCGATAAAGCTAAACAGTATTTTGAAAAAGTATTAGCTGTAAATAAAGAAGATAAAGCAGCAGCGTTATATTTAGAAAGAGTTGAAGAATTGCAATGTAATGGAATTCCCCAAGATTGGAGTGGAGTTTGGACCATGACCAAGAAATGAACAGTGAACAGTGAACAGTTATCAGTTATCAGTTATCAGTTATCAGTTATCAGTTA
>CAKZYM010000393.1 GCA_937884685.1 uncultured Calothrix sp. | reverse complement strand
AAATTCTAGGCGATCGCCACCACCTTCAATTCCCAAAACACTTATCAGTACTCATATATAGCTACTAATAAAAATTTAAAAAATATGTCCAAATAATCTTTTATTCCACAACCAATAATTAATCTACATCATCTCAATTTTTCAGCTTTACTTTGCGATTACCTCCACGTACCTTTGCATTGATAATTATTTTATTCCACCCAAAATAATTCAAATCCCAATATATAAAGTATTTAAGATGTTCGTAAAATTCTAAAATCTAAACACCGTCCTTAAAGTTCCTACATAAATAGCATCATTATCATCATTTCCTTCTGGATTCAAGATGACTAACAAACCTGGAGTAATACTAATATTGTCATTCACCGGATAACGATAAAAACTTTCTAAATGCCAAGATTTATCCTCGTTTTCAAAACTATCACTATCAGTCACCGTCGGTGGTTGTCCAATTACAAAACCTGCTAAACTTCCTTTTTTTCCTAAATTCGGTAAACCTAAAGTAACAGCCCAATTAAAGATATTTGCATCGTCATTTTCATTCACTGGAACACCATTAAAAACACCATCATCTTGTGCTTGAGCATTTGTTAAACCAGCCCAACCGGATATTACTGCTTTTTTACTCAAACGGAAGCTGGACTGAAAACCAAAATGGTCTGCTGATGTAGCGATTCTTCCGAAGGGAGCGTTCGCTAATCTGCTTCCAGTTGCTCCAGAAACAAATGCTCTACCTCCAGGATAATAAGCTCTGACGTAAGTTAAACCTAAATCTATTTTTTTGCTGGGTTTAAATGCTAGTTGCGCTAAAGCTGCATAGGAACCGTCGAAGAGTCCGTTTTTATTGCTGGGATTATCGCCGTTTCTGGCAAGATATCCTAATGATAAGCTGAGGGATTTATCGAAGTCGTATACTGCTGTGATTCCTGCACCTAAAGCACCTTGAATATAAATAGGATTGAATCTTCCGAAGCGAGAAATGGAACCAATTATCGGGTTAGCAAATAGTTTATTAAAGTTATCGGAAGCATTCAGATTAAAACGTCCACCAGTTGCATCAATATGGAATCTGAGTTTTTTATTGATGGGAAAACGATAAAAAAGTTTGCCGATATCAACTTGATTATTAGTATTACGCTCGTAAGCTAAACGAGTCATATTTGTTCCAGTTACGTCGTTTCCAAAGGTAGTAATATCTAATGCATCCAAACGGACTTTTAATAAATCTTTTCCTGTGAAACTAGTATCGAAATTGAGACGCATTCGATTATTGAAAACAATATTATCTTCTATATCTTCGCCACTTCCATCAGCTTTTTCATCACCAAATGCACTATTCAAAGAGAAAACCGCGACCCCTCGCAATTTTGTTGTAGTTGAAAATTGATTAGTTTCTAAAGAAGCTGACCTTGCTTCTAAATTGTCTACTCTTCCTCTCAAAATTGCTATTTCTGATGAAAATTCCTCTTGCAATCTTTGTAAAGTATTAAAATCTTCTTGGTTTGCTGGATTGAACCCAAGCGTAAATATCTTCACAGTGTCTTCTAAACAAGCATACAAAGCAGCAGCAAATTCATAACGAGTCATGGCTCGGTTTCCCCGAAAAGTTCCGTTAGGATAACCGGAGATACAGTTATAGCGTTCGACTAATTTTTGTAGAGCTTCAAAAGCCCAATCACCAGGAGAAACATCGTCTAATTGTGATACTGAAGTTACTTGAGATTGTTCGTTTTTTTGAAGATTGGTTCCGTGATTATAGATAGTTTGGCTATCAATATTATTTTGAGATATTTGATTAGGTAGCTGATGATTTTGATTAACTTTTTGAGAATATGGATAAACCTTTTCTGTTGTAACTAGAGATTTTCTTAATCTTTCTGCTTTGGTAGATACGGGAGCAGCTTTAGCTTCAGTTGTAATAGATATAATTGATGCGAATATAGCGAAATTTAATGTTAGTAAATTGGAATAGGTTTTCGGTTTCATGTTTTTGAAAATCAATTTAGATTAGATTTATATTAGAAATAATCTTTATATTGGTGTTAATTCCATCTTTAAAAATAATGAAAGGGTTATATTGCTCGTGTCAAAAGACAAGCTGTCAAACATAATAAGCTTTACCTCCCTCTCCTTAATAAGGAGAGTGATGTCCCCAAGGACAGGATGAGGTTAATTATAAATTGCTCAAAATTGAATTTTTATATCACTATGACAACCTGTCTTTTGACAAAAATGATGATGTTATTGTAATTGTAAAAAATTATCTTGAAGACTTATATTTATTTAGATGAATCAAAACTAATTCGATGGCTAAGAAAATACGTTCAATTATCAAAAGTATTTTACCTGAATTCTCAGGTTTGAGTACTTTTATGATTATTTGGTATTTGGCTGCAAGAAACTATAGTGCTGTAGTTTTACCTTCCCCTATCGAAACGTTTAATGCATTTAAATATCTACTAATTAGTAATCAATTATTAACTGCTGTATGGGCTAGTATTTTTCATGTTTTTACTGGTTTTACAATCGCGGTTGTAGCTGGAACCATTTTGGGAATCTGTGCGGGATTGATACCCTGGTTTAGACGTTTCATAGCACCTACAATTGCAGCTTTTCAAGGAATACCACCCATCGGTTGGATAG
Source organism: uncultured Calothrix sp. (assembly GCA_937884685.1). GTDB lineage: Bacteria > Cyanobacteriota > Cyanobacteriia > Cyanobacteriales > Nostocaceae > Rivularia. Next base: position 3,667 of record CAKZYM010000393.1, on the reverse strand, counting down.
TTATAGCATTGCTTTGGTTTGGAAATGGTAGTGGTACATCTATATTTACAGTGGCTGTAGCAACCTTACCAATTATATTTATTAGTACTGTAGATGGGATAAGTACAACCGATTCCCAACTTTTAGAAATGGCGAATTTGTTTCGTACTCCTAAGCAATTTTTACTATTAGATATTTATTTTCCTCACTTATTGTCTTATTTATTTACAGCTTTGACTACAGGTCTGGGTTTAGCTTTTAGATTGGGGATAATGGCCGAATTATTATCAGCGGAAACGGGAATCGGTGCGGAACTTAATTTAGCTCGTATTAATTTAGAAACTGCTGAAGTAATGGCTTGGATTTGCGTTGTTTTGATGATGATTATTATTTCTGAATATGCCATTTTACGACCTTTACGGGTGAGATTGGAACCCTGGAGAAATACTACAAGGAAGGTTTAAAATTGGTGTTGATTATAAAAGATATTTTTCATAAATACGAACGTCAAATAGTTATTGATAATATCAGTTTTAGCGTTCAACCCGGTGAAGTAATCTGTTTAACTGGTCCTTCTGGATGCGGTAAAACGACTTTATTAAAAATAGTTGCTGGATTAATTACTCCTAAAAGTGGAATTATTCAAAATAAATTTAATATAACTTCCTATGTCTTTCAAGAGCCAAGATTACTTCCGTGGAAGACTTGTTTAGAAAATATTATTTTTGGCTTAAAATCTAATAAAATACCAGTTGAAAAACGTCGTTATATAGCTTTAAATTTAGCAAAAGAGTTAGGAATTGACCAAGCAGTGAATCAGTACCCTCACCAATTGAGTGGTGGAATGCAGCAAAGGGTTGCATTGGGAAGAGCGTTAGCAATTGAGCCAGATTTGCTGATACTGGATGAACCCTTTAGTAGTTTAGATATCGGTAGAAGGAGGCAATTACAAGGTTTAATATTGCAATTATTAAAAAATCAAAATTTAGCTATTCTTTTAGTTTCTCATGATTTACCCGAAGCAGTTCGCTTAGGTAATAAAATCATTATTTTATCGGCTTCACCAAGCAGAATAGTATACGAATGGAAACCCGAATTAGGAATTAAACGCGATGAAGCATATATTTACAAAACTGTTTCCTCGTTATTAAATATTCCTCAAGTTGCTAGTTGTTTTGATGTAAATTATTAAAATAGGGAAAATAAAAAATGACAATTACCAACCGTCGTCGATTTTTACAAATAATAGCAGCTACTACTGGTTTAACTCTGACTTCTCATTTATATGGCTGTAGCGAACAAAATAACTCTATTTCTACAGGTAATAATCAAACTTTAAATCGGATTAGTATTGGTGGTTCACCGATTGTGATTACTATATTAATGGCTTATCTTGCCAAACAAAGTCAATTACAAGAAGCAGTTAAAGAAATAGATTTTCGGATTTGGAAAAATCACGACCAATTAAGGGCTGATGCAGTTTCTGGGACTTTACAAGTATCTGCAACTCCCACATCTTTAGCCGCAAATTTATATCAAAAAGGAGTCGGAATTAAATTACTCAACGTTTTGGTTTGGGGTATTTTATATGTATTTTCAACGAATAAAAACGTCAATACTTGGCAGGATTTAAAAGGAAAAACTATTTTAGTTCCATTTCGAGGTGGACTTCCATCACAGTTGTTTACTTTTCTTGCAAAAGCAAATAATTTGAATCCACAAACCGATATAAAAATAGAATATACTAGCGATTTTGCTCAAGCTGTACAATTACTTTTAGCCGGTAAAGGTGACATTGCTTTACTTTCAGAACCCGCAGGAACTGGGGCTGAAATTAGAGGTAAACAGCAAAATTTACAGGTACGAAGAATATTGAATTTACAAGAAGAATGGGGAAGAGTCACTAAACGTAAACCACGTATTCCTCAAGCTGGAACTTTGGCTTTAACTTCTTTAATTGACCAGCATCCCGAAGTTATTCAAGTGATTCAAACAGAACTTAAAAGTGCAGTTGACTGGGTAAAACAAAATCCCGATGATGCTTCAGAGTTGGGAGCAGAAAATCTCGGTTTGAAAGCACCAATTGTTAAAAATTCCTTGCAGTATACTCCCTTAGAAATGGTAAGTGCTGCTGAAGCTAAAGAAGAATTAGAATTTTGGTTTGAGCGTTTGATAGAACAGAATCCCAAGTTTTTGGGAGGTAAATTACCTGATGATGGATTTTATTATAGTTGATGGACTTTTCAATTAAAACTAAATTTATCTTATTCCATTTGTAAGGATGGAATTTATAGTCGTTAAGCGAAGGTATCGCAGTTTATAGAAATTCCTCAAAATTCTACAATACTTACTCTTCAAGCATTGAATAAAAAATAATTATGGCTCTCCCAGAGTAACTATGCTAAAAAAACATGAATAAATAGAATTAATGGTAGAAAATTTAAGAGTATTGATGTAGCAAACCTATTGTTTGATTAAGATACACCGTTATTTTATACTATAAAATGAAAATAAAATTGAGTTCAAAACTAAGTCTTTAATAAAATGCCATCTAACCCCTTACTTCACTTTATTACTAAAGCAATTAACTTACAAGATATTAAGGTTATTAATTATGATTTTATCACTGACTCAGAAATACTTATAGAGTTAGAAAATAAGCATAAAGAAGGTGAATGTCCTCACTGTAGAAATACTAAAGTAACTGTTCATCAAAATCATTGGCATATAGTAAGAGATATACCTCTAAGCTATTATCAAGTATTTCTAAAAGTAAATCGTCGTCAATTTAAATGTAAGAAATGTAAGAAAGTATTTAGTGAAAAATTATCTTTTATAAAAACGAGGAGAAGCTATACAAAAAGGCTAGCTTCCAAAGTCGTGGGAGAAGTATTAGAAACCAATGTAGAAAATGTAGCTAGAAAAAATAGAATGACAGTATCAGAAATAGAGACTTTATTAAAAGAATATGAAGCTGATTTATTATCAGAAAGACCAAGAAAAATAAAAAAGTTAGGGATAGATGAAATAACACAGTTAAAAGGAGGTAAAAATTATGCCGCAGTATTAGTAGATTTAGACACAAGAAAACCTATAGCTTTATTGGAGAAAAGGAATAAAGCAGTAATAGCAGAATACTTATTTAGTCTGGGTTCAGAGATATTAGAGCAGATAGAAGAAGTGAGTATAGATTTATGGAAACAGAGATAAAAGTTTAATTCAAGAAATCATGCCTAATGCTCAAATAGTAGCAGATAGATTTCATGTGATGAAACAAATAAATGAGGAGTTAGATACTAAAATAAAACAAGAAAAAAGAGCTGCCAAGAAGATTAAAAATCGAAAAATAAGACAAGAAACTTTGACTGGATTAACTCATAGTAAATACCCCTTGTTAAAGAAAAAAGAGAGCCTTAATCATGAGGAAAAAGCAAAGATAGAAACTGTAGAACAAGTCGCACCAGAATTAGGTGAAATGTATCATGATAAAGAAGCCATTAGAGATATATTTGACAGTCCGATAACCAGTGATGAAGCATTCGATAAACTTCTAAAATGGACAGAAAACTCTTATCAATATTTTCCCAAAAGCTGCCGAACAATAAGTAGATGGATAGACGAGATTGTCGCACCTGTATGAAAAACGTCCGACGGGACATGTGAGCAGCTTGAATGATTATCAAAAGCT
>CAKZYM010000392.1 GCA_937884685.1 uncultured Calothrix sp. | reverse complement strand
GTAGATATTGGTTTACCCGATAAAAATGGGATTGAATTAATTAAAGAAGTTAAATTACAAAATCCGAAATTATTAACTAAAATCCTGGTTTTAACTTTACGTGATAGTAAAGAAGCGGTGCTTGCAGCTTTTGCTGCTGGTGCAGATTCTTACTGTATAAAAGATACATACGATATCTTGCTCGAAGCGGTGCGCCATACTCACAATGGTAATGCTTGGATTGACCCAGCAATTGCTCGTATCGTGTTGCAAGAAACTCAAGAAAATCCGCCAACAATTACAACCGAACCTAAAACTAATCAATTTCAATTTGCTTCAAAACCTGAGTTTATTAATTCTATTGAAGAAAATAAAGAAATAGTTGACCCCTATAATCTTACTGAAAAGGAATTAGAAGTATTGCAGTTAATTGTGAATGGTTGTAGCAATGCCGTGATTGCAGACAGACTTAACATTACGGTGGGACCTGTAAAAACTCAAGTCCGCAACATTTTGAATAAGTTAGCGCAGGAATAGCAAAGGTAAACAATCTATAAAGTATTAAAAAGGCTGGCTTAGTTGTGGGTGCGTCAGCTTCAAGTTAAAGATGAATAACTTTTTGATAAATTCGCATTGATTTTAGGGCAATCTAAAGTTAAGTATATTCGTACTGTTACTATGCCCAAACTTCCAGAATGTTCCAAATGTTTTTTATATGCCCATGACCCCCACTTGGTATGTGCCGTTCACCCAGAAGGAGTTAATGACGACAGCTGTTTGGATTTTCGAGAAGACCCCAACGCAGACCCCCTGGAACTGTGGGAACCAGAAGGGGCAAGATATATTGATGGCGAACTACATATTAAGCGAACATACTACAACGGTGAAGAAATAACTCAACCCCCACAACTTTGGATTAAAGAAGAAAAGCTAGAACTACTCGATTCACACCCAATGTTTACTGGTTTTTGCCCTCAGTGTGGTCATAAATTTAGACAATGAAATTGCAATTGGTTGGGCAGCTTCTTTACCGTCAAAATTAACCGATTGTTTGAATGAAAGTTTTTAATTACTTACTTGTTACTCCCTTACATCAATTCTAAAAGCAATTGGTATGGCAGTGCGTTCTGTCAACTAAAAACTGCGTTACACGCAATTGCTTTTCTCAATTAATACAAGTTACTACTTAATTTTTATTTTCATCATCGATTAAAGAAGAAACAACCGATAAGTGATAGTCTCTACCCGTATCTCTGACAGTATAATCGACGATAAACCGTTTAATAGAAGAGAAATATTTATTTTAGCGAGCAATTAATTTATTGATTATTGAGCGCATATCGTTCTCAATTTCTGCTGGAGCGTCAGCAAATAATTCAGAAGTCATTGATTCTAGCCCTTCCTCTTGCTTATCCATAGGTAATAACGATACATCCCAAGCAATTACACTCATCATTACTAAAGACTTATAGTCAGAAATGTTGTTTACCGTTTCTAAGTAAGGCTCGATAAACTCATTTAAGACATCGGACATTTTTTCATATCCTTCCGGTTCAATGATTACATCTTTAACCATTTCCCCATAATCACCAGACTGTGATTGTCGCTTGATTTTTTCCACCATACGAAACTTATCTTGGGATGCTTTTTCTTGTGCAAGCAGTTCCTTAAAGCCTAATGATTTTCTAGCCATGATGGATAAACTACCCCGAACGGTTAAATGCTGATTACTTTGATTATCATCATGCAAATGTTTTTAGGAGGGAGAAGGTTGTTTAAGAAACTTACTATTAATTTTTTTTACAGAAAAAGGTGTTTAATCCCACTACCTTCTGTAAATATCGCTGCTTAAAGAAAAATCATGTTTATTGTTTCTCCACGTCATCCAAAAGCTGTATTCTACCTACAGGAGTCGTATATATCCGGGTGTAGAAACAATGCGAGTAGAGCGCGAATCAATTAACTTCAAACTCCCCAAATCCTTAGCAGACGCGCTTCGAGAAGCTGCTAAAGAACGCGGAACCACGGCGACGGATTTAGTAATTCAAGGGCTGCACCAAATTTTAGAAGACGCGCCGGGTGTAGAAGTGAGTACAGAAATTCGCTTGCAGAAGGTAGAAGAAAACTTGCAACAACTATGGAGCAACACCAACGGACGGGGTAAACCTCCTCAAACTAACAACCCCGCTGCTAATTCTCAAACAGATGAACGAGTAACCAAAATTGAAGAAAAATTAGAAACACTTAGCGATAGGTTATCCAAATTAGAAGGAGCGTTAATTGCTATTTCCAGTAATGGTGGCGCATCTAATAATTACAGACGATATAAAAATTCCGGCAATCCTTACAATCAAAGTGGTAGACCACCCCAAATAGAAGCACTTTCAGAAGAAAAGCTAGCGTTACGACTTAACGTTAATATTCCGACACTTAAAGAAAAGCAACAAACCCTTGATAAAAAAGAGTTTGAAGAGTGGAGTAAAAACCGGGACCGTGCTAAATATATATGGCGATTTAACGAAAAAGATGGATTGTATCATCCAGCTAAGTAATTATTGATATAAAGTGATGAAAACAAAAGCTAGATTTGACACAGAAAAAGGTATCGCTGCAATTATTACAAAAAATAACGGTTATAAAGAAGTGACTTACATAGATAAAAATGGTAAAAAACTAATCCAAGCAATCATTATGGGTTCTACCGTTACATATAAGAGGTCTGAATAAAGAATTTGAGTTGAAATATAGCTCTTTTAATTTATGCTGGAATAAAAACCGATAACCAGCGATGTACCAAAACCCAAGATTTTTATAAGCATAATGCATCTCCGACCCGACTTGCAACAAGACGGAAGATATCAGCCAGCAATATAGAGCAATAGCTCAACAACTGCAAACTAAGCTTTTAGAATTTCCAATATTGAATGATTTAACAATTCCTATTCCAGAAGAGATTAATTATCATGTGATGAGATAATAAAAATGTTTCTGTTCTCATCTCAAGCCTATGAGTCCATCCGATAAAAAATTGATTGAAGACCAACAGCTGCATATTCAAGAATTAGAAAATGAAATTCGGATGCTAAAGAATGCGAGTGATAGATCG
>CAKZYM010000391.1 GCA_937884685.1 uncultured Calothrix sp. | reverse complement strand
TAGCAGCATTAGAAAGTTTACTAGGAAAAGATAAAAATGAGTAACGAATCAAATACTATAAACGAATTTACTAAAGACCGAATTTTATCTGCTTTAAAGGAAGCTAGAACGAAACTTGAAGCTGTAGAAAACTCCAAGAATGAACGAGTAGCTATTGTTGGGATGGCTGGACGTTTTCCTGGTGCTGATAATATTGATGAGTTTTGGCAAAATCTTTGTAATGGTGTCAATTCGATTCAATTTTTATCTGATGAAGAACTTTTAAATTCTGGTGTTGATGAAGAGACTTTGAATAATCCTAATTACGTCAAAGCTTATTCTAGTTTCTCGGATTTTGATGGATTTGATGCCAGTTTTTTCGGTTATTCTCCTAGAGAAGCTGAAGTTATTGACCCCCAACATCGAGTATTTTTAGAATGTGCTTGGTCAGCTTTGGAACAAGCTGGATATGACCCCCAACAATACGAAGGTGCAATTGGTGTTTATGGTGGTTCGTCGCTAAATAGTTATATTATTAACCTTTTCTCAAATTCAAATTTAAGAACAAATACTGATAACGTTCAAGCTGTTATTAGTAATGTTATGGGATTAATGCCCACTAGAGTATCTTATAAATTAAATCTTACCGGCCCAAGTTGTGGGATACAAACTGGCTGTTCTACTTCTTTGGTTAGCGTCCATCTTGCTTGTCAAAGTTTGTTGAATGGTGAGTGTGATATGGCTTTAGCTGGTGGTGTTTCGGTTGGTGCTGATGGTAAATCTGGTTATGTTTATCAAGCCGATGGTGTGTTGTCTCCCGATGGTTATTGTCGCTCTTTTGATGCTAAAGGAGAAGGAACGGTTTTTGGTAATGGTGTGGGGATTGTTGTATTAAAAAAACTCAGTGATGCAATCGCCGATGGTGACTGTATTTATGCAGTTATCAAAGGTTCGGCTATTAATAATGATGGCTCGCAAAAAGTTGGTTTAACTGCTCCCTCCGTAAAGGGACAAGCAGAAGTTATCGCTACAGCTTTAGAAAGGGCTGGAATTAAACCCGAAGATATTGGTTATATTGAAGCTCACGGTACGGGTACTGCGTTAGGTGACCCGATTGAAATTAGTTCGTTAAATAAAGTATTTCGTCAACATACTAAAGAAAGAAATTTTTGTGCTTTAGCTTCAGTTAAGAGTAATATTGGACATTTAGATGCAGCTGCGGGAATAGCAGGATTAATTAAAGCAGCATTAGCAGTAAAATACGGTCAAATTCCCCCCAGTCTTAATTTTGAATCTCCCAATCCTCAAATAGATTTTGACAATAGTCCGTTTTACGTTAACAATCAACTGCTCAATTGGGATAGTAACGGTACACCACGACGAGCTGCTGTTAGTTCCTTTGGGATGGGTGGGACGAATGCTCATATTATATTAGAAGGCAGAAGGCAGAAGGCAGAAGGCAGAAGGGAAGAGGAAGAAGGCAGAAGGAAGAAGGAAGATACAGATTATCAAAATTGGCAATTGTTATTAATTTCTGCGAAAACATTGGAAGCGTTAAAGACAGCGACAGCTAATTTAGGTAATTATTTAAAATCCCATCCAGATGTAAATTTAGCCGATATTGCTTATACATTACAAATAGGAAGACAAGCATTAGAACAAAGACATTTTATTGTTTGTCAAAATCATCAACAAGCAATTGAAAGTCTCAGTAATATTAATGATAATTCCTCAATTACTCAAACTTCTCAAAATGCTAATAAAAACCTGATTTTCATGTTTTCCGGACAAGGTAGTCAATATGAAAACATGGGGCACGAATTATACCAAATACAATCAGTATTTAGAGAAACTGTAGATAACTGCTGCGAAATTCTAAAACCTCATCTCGGTTTCGATTTAAGAACTTTAATTTACCCTTCTACCCCCTCTTCCCCCCCCCTCTGCTACCTCCGCTACCTCCGCTCCCCCTGCTCACTCCCTCACCGATACAATCCATGCTCAACCAGCAATATTCGTCATCGAATACGCTTTATCAAAATTATGGATGTCATGGGGAATTCGTCCTCAAGCTTTGATTGGACATAGCATTGGGGAATATGTTGCAGCTGCGATCGCGAATGTATTTTCTCTGGAAGATGCTTTAGAAATTGTGGCTTTGCGGGGACGATTAATGCAAAAATGTCCTACGGGGTCGATGTTAGCGGTTAGTTTAACTGAATCGGAATTGAAGCAACATTTAAATAAGGATTTGACGATTGCGGTTATTAATTCAGCGAAAATGTGTGTTGTATCTGGTAATAATGATGCAATTAATAAATTTGAAGAGAATTTAACCGCTCAAGAAATTAGCTGTCGTCGTTTACATACTTCTCATGCTTTCCATTCTCCAATGATGGAATCTGCTGTCAAACCTTTGGTAGAAAAGATAGGAAAAATAAAGTTAAATCCTCCTTCTTTACCTTTTATATCTAATGTTACCGGAACTTGGATTACTCCGGAGCAAGCGACAGATGCAAATTATTGGGGAAATCATCTGCGTCAAACGGTACGTTTTGCTGATGGAATCGATGAGGTATTACAGCAGTCGTCACCTATTTTGTTGGAAGTGGGAGCGGGAAGAACTTTAAGTACTATTGCTAAACAAGCTATAGGGAATCAGAAAAAATCGGTACCTTCATTAACTTCTTTACGACATCCCCAAGAGAAAAAGTCCGATGAAGAATTGATTTTAAATACATTGGGACAGTTGTGGAAGTTAGGTATTAATGTTGATTGGAAGAATTTTTATATTGGGGAGAAACGACAAAGAGTTCCTTTACCGACATATCCTTTTGAACGAAAACGCTATTGGGTTGAGCTTCAAGAAAATGGTGTGGTATTACCAGAAGATGATTCGGAGAAGGTTAAATCAGATATTAATGATTGGTTTTATCTTCCTTCTTGGAAACGTTCTGTACCCGTAAATAATTCTCATAAAATTACTAAGGAATGTTGGGTTTTATTTGTTGATGAATCGGGATTGGGTTTACAACTAGTTCAACAATTACAGCGTTTGGAACAAGATGTAATTATCGTTAAAGCTGGTAAAGAATTTTCTCAACAGGATAAGACCTATACAGTTAAAGTTGATAATCCAGAAGATTACGATAGATTATTTGAAGATTTACAAGCTTCTGGAATAAATCCTCAAAAAATTGTACATTTATGGCAATTAGCGACTGAAAAAGAGTTATTCGCTGATTTTGAACAGCAACAAAAGTGGGGATTTCACAGTTTACTGTTCCTGACACAAGCAATTGCAAAATATCAAACCTTAAATAAGTATTCCACAACTGTGGAACTTTCTGTAGTGACCAATGAATTACATGATGTTGTCGGAATAGAAACAATTAACCCAGATAGAACAACTATTTTGGGACTTTGTAAAGTGATTCCCCAGGAATATCCCCAGATTCGCTGTCGAAATATTGATGTTGTTATTCCCACCAACAATAATCAATCTTTAGAAAATACCGCTCAAAGCTTAATTACAGAATTAACCACACCAACATCCGATTCAATAGTTGCTTATAGAAACCGTCATCG
>CAKZYM010000390.1 GCA_937884685.1 uncultured Calothrix sp. | reverse complement strand
CATATTCACCCATACAACCAATACATTCAGATACCCAAGTTGTGTCTCCAGAGAATAATAGGTTGTAATCCGAGGTTCGCAAGAAACGCACCATTCGCAATTTCATCACAAAATGGTCGATGAGTTCTTGTAATTCGGTTTCACTAACCTTACCTTGCTGCAAATCTCGTTCAAAATAGATATCTAAGAAAGTTGAAACCCTTCCTAAAGACATTGCAGCACCGTTTTGTTCTTTTACCGCAGCTAAATAGCCAAAATAAAGCCACTGTACAGCTTCTTGAGCATTGCTAGCGGGAAGGCTAATATCAAAACCGTAGCTAGCAGCCATTTGTTTAAGTTCAAACAAAGCTTTAATTTGCTCGTTTATTTCTTCCCGGAGTTGAATTATATTAGATTCTATAGCATCAACTTCCAAAGATTCTAGCTGCTCTTTTTTATCGTTAATTAGCCTATCAACACCGTACAAAGCTACTCGACGATAGTCGCCAATAATTCTACCTCTACCATAAGCGTCGGGTAAACCAGTGATGATTCCCGAGTGTCGCGCTAATCGCATTTCGCTAGTATAAGCATCAAAAACACCGTCATTATGGCTCTTACGGTATTTAGTAAAAATCTCTTCAGTTTCGGGATTAAGTTTATATCCGTAAGCTTCCAGCGATGACTTCACAACTCGAATACCACCAAAAGGCATAATAGCGCGTTTGAGAGGTTTATCTGTTTGTAAACCGATAATTTGCTCTAATTCGCGGTTAATATACCCTGCTTGATGGGAAGTAATTGTGGAAACAACTTCTGTATCAACATCTAAAATTTCTTTTTCTCGCTCCGTTTGCATCAAAGTTTTTACTTGATTCCACAGAGTTTGGGTTTTCTTAGTCGCACCTGTTAAAAAAGAATCATCTCCCCCATAAGGCTTATAGTTCTTTTGGATAAAGTCACGTAGATTGATTTCCTTCATCCACTTGCCAGATTCAAAACCATTCCATTGTTCCATCATTTTGAGCCTCGTATTTAGATGTTTAACTACTGAGGAAGAAATAAAATATACAGAAGTCTGTAAGTAAATGAGGTACAGATTTATATCATCAAATTCTTGTGGAATGCCCGTCCGAATGTACCTCACTTAAATGAAATTGGCTGTATAAAGAGGACGATTAAACTAAAAACGATAAAGTAAAGAACAGTTTTTATTACTCATCCTCAATAAGAAGTTTGTAATCTAATTACTCCTGCATTGTTCTCCAATTCCGTTGTAAATAAAAAAGATGAGGAACTTGTGAGCGTATGGATCACAGCCACCTCACAAGTTCCTCAAATTTATTTTCTATAAATAAAGATAATACAGGTAGGTATAGGGGGATAGTCTGATGTTAAGCGTTCAAAATTCTAGGATTACAGTTTCAGAACAAGATTTTAACGACCCTCAAGTACTACTTAATACTCTTCAACAGATTCGCGAATCAGTATATCAAGAAGGACAGCAAATATTTTCGCGATGGAAACCTTATATTCAACGCGATTCTTTTATCAAAAGTGCTGAAAATCTGGCATATTATCTCGCTTTACGTGGTCACGATTTACGCACCTTGCAAGCAGCTTTGACTCCTTGGGGATTGTCATCTTTGGGTAGATTAGAAGCAAAAGTATTACCGTCATTAGATGCTGTAATTTCGACTTTAGGTAATATCTGCCAAGTTGAACCGAATTCTTTACCGAATCGTCCTTCAATACATTCTTTTCTTGAAGGTGAATATCTTCTTAGAGGTAATACAGAGGATGTCTTAGGCAAAATCTACAATCAACGATGGGTAAGAATCATGGTGACTTTACCTACAAGTCGTTGTGTTAATTACAAGGATATTAAAGAATTACTTCATAAAGGTACCAATTGCGTGCGAATTAATTGCGCTCATGATTCATTAGAAACCTGGGAAGCAATTATTTCTCACGTTCGTCGAGCAGAAGCCCAAACCGGACAGCGTTGTAAAATCATGATGGATTTAGCAGGAGCAAAACCTCGGAATGAGCGTAATTC
>CAKZYM010000389.1 GCA_937884685.1 uncultured Calothrix sp. | reverse complement strand
TAAATGTCACCTTAAATAAGGATACTTTGATGTCTATTGGTGATTTTAAAATGCCTAGAGCAAAGTTACCAGCTTATCTGATTACTTTAGATTCTACTGTTACTAAGGTAGATTCTAATGGAGATATTTTTTATGACCTTGCTTATTCTGATGTCAAAATCAAAGGTGATGCTCAAACTCGTCCGGAACTAATCCGAGTGATTAGCAAACAAATCGGACAGTTAGAAAATTTTAAAGCTTCTGCTGTAATTGATAGTCAAGGAAGAACCAAAAAGCTTAATTACGTAATTCCGTCTACAGTAGATGTAAATATCAAGTTTCTTGTCGAGCAATTATCTAATTCATTACAACAATTATCTTCTCCTCTTCCGAAAGAAGCTGTGGGAACTGGTGCAAAATGGCAGGTTAGCTCCAACGCTAGCATCAACGGAATTAATCTTAATCAAACTACTACCTATGAGTTAGTTAATGTCAAAAATGGTATTGCTAATTTAAACGTTAATTTACAGCAGCAAGAAAAATCAACTCAAGTCATTGACTATCCTGGATTACCTTTAGATGGTATTTTGACTCTACAAACTTTTAGAAGTAAAGCACAAGGAAAGGCTACAATTGATTTTGATAAAGTAATGCCAATAAATTCACAGCTTTCTTTACTTGCTGATAGTAAATATATTGGTAAAAATATCAATACTTTGGAAGAAACACCTTTGAATTCTACATTAAAAGTAGATTTGGCGATTCAGGGGAAATAAGTAATTGGTAATTGGTAATTTATTATATTAATGTAGAGACGTTGCAGTGTAACGTCTTTTTTATTGACAATTCACTAAGTGATTTAACTAATTTTTGTCCTATATATTACAGATGCATATTCTGCTATCTTATATAATCCCGAATATAATGAGACAATTACTTATTTTTTTGGATAGTTTAGTATATAAAATTGCATTTAAGTTTATTTAGAGAAAATTATTATATAAAAAAGAAGATGAATATTGATTTTTCAAATGCTCGATGGCTTAATCAACCGAAACTATTCGAGGTAAATAATCAATATGTGAACATCACAACCGAACCAAATACGGATTTTTGGCAGCGTAGTTACTATGGATTTAGAAATGATAATGCTCCTGCTCTGTTAATAGAGAGTAAAAACAACTTTTCATTTACTGTACAAACATCATTTGAATATCAAAGTAGATTTGACCAGTGTGGACTAATTATTTATATAGATAGCGATAACTGGTTTAAAGCATCGATTGAATTTGAAACCGAACAATTTTCGCGTTTGGGTAGTGTTGTTACTAATCATGGCTATTCGGATTGGGCCACAACAGATATATCTACGATAAATACAATGTGGTATCGTCTGAGTCGTCGGGGAGCAGATTTTTTAATTGAATCCTCAGCGAATGCTTTAGATTTCAAGCAAATGAGAATATTCCATTTACATTGTCTGGGTGAAACATCCGCTGAGATGGGTAAACTTAATCCTCCAGCACCACCAGAAAAATCTTTAAATTTTGGTTTGTATGCTTGTAGTCCTTTAGATTCATCTTTTCAAGCTACATTCAACAACTTCAAACTTGATGATTGTTTGTGGATGGCTCATAATGCAGCTTGAATTGAAAATTATTACTTTCTAAATTCGTTTATTTTTTCCTTTTCCACACTATCAACCCAACACCAAATAATCCCAAACCGAATATAGAAGAAGCTTCGGGAACTGCTACATTTGCTTGACTGGTAACTTTCACATTCTTATCTAATGCATCACCAGTAGAATATACGTAATCAAAAGCTTTTTTATCATCAAGTACGCTAGCACGTAAAAATAATCCACTCCAACGTGCAGCTGTTTCTACCGCTATATCTTGAGGTATTGTTGGACTACTAGGATCTGGTCTTGGTCCATCGGGATTATTAGTATTGGTAATACCGTAGTGATTTGCACCGGAAATGCTTATTAAAGCTTTGGGAGGATTTTGAATATTATCGTAGGTTCTTTCGGCTCGGAAAGGAAGAGCTACACCTTCGCTAGTTCCTTGCAAAAGTGCAGTCGGAATACCAGAATTATTAATCGGGATGAATTCGTCTGTAGGTTGTTTACGCAAGCTCGTACCAAAAAAGATTCCTGCTACTAATTCTTTTGGTCGTTTATAGGAACCTTCACAAACACCAGGAAGACAAAGGTTCGCAATTGCAGATAACCCAACAGCACCTCCCCAAGAGTGACCCAGTAATGCTAATTTATCTGTATCAACAATGCCTTTGATAGGTGAATTGGGTTTAGATTTTTCTGTTTTTATCTCAGCTAAAATGTTTTCTACTTGGGAAGTTTCAGTAAAAAGTCCGGTAGTATTAATTATTTGAACCGTTCGCTTTCTATTGGGTTCGACTAAGACAATACCATTGCGAGCTTCAATACTGGCATATTCAGAATAACTTGATTTATCAACGTTCGCTCCTTGTAATAGTAAAGCAACGGGAAAGGAATTACTCTTGGAATTTGAATTTTTGGTTTTGGGAAAATAGATATCGGTTAAATTATTATTTTCAGAAATAGTTGTGCTGTATTTGCCAAAGTCTTGATAAACTGGTGCGGGATTGAAGTTTGCTGCTGTAGCTGTTTGCATCGTACTTGGAACAACCAGTACTGCAATAGCGGATGCTGTAGATAATGCCTTAAGTTTTGCCACTACGAATTACTCCTCCGATAGATATTTTGATAAATAATTCAAACACCTTTGCTAAGGAGTTTCAGTTTCCCTACTTATCATTTGGGTGTTATGAGTTCTAAATTATGCAAACTAACTGCAAAATTAGCGGATAATTATAGAAAAATTGCAAAACTAACTTCACCAATTGCAAAA
>CAKZYM010000388.1 GCA_937884685.1 uncultured Calothrix sp. | reverse complement strand
GTTGTAACATTTACTTTATTTAATCCAATATTTATTCAGTGTATTTTGAAAAATATTCGAGTGCGATCGCCAACTGAAATATTTTCTTAAAACCCTTATAAAACAATAACTTTTTCACAAACACAACCTTCAAAATTTCTTCAATTTCTCAAAAGCTAAATTAATCACCAACATCTCTCTTAAACCTCTTCTCTCTGCGTCCTCCGCGTCCTCTGCGGTTTTAATAAATTCCAATAATTAGTTAATAACCAAATAACCAAATACTAATATTAAAAAAAATTTACAAAAAACTGAGCAAACACCCTAAATAATTGTCAATATTTGTAAACAAAAATTTGCTTATATTTATCGAATTGTGTCAGTTAGACGACAAAACGCGCATTTGTAGCCAATATCTGATAAAAAATTCTTAATGCCGAATCCATAGAACACGCATCATAGGAGTCAGGAAAAGCATGTTCACCCACGTCAAGTCCACCATTAGACACATCAAGCCGGAAAATCTCGCTGGGCGACATTTGATTAAGGTGGTCTATGTCGTGTTAGAGTCCCAGTATCAGAGTGCTTTATCACAAGCTGTACGGGCTATAAACGATAACCACCCCAATATTGCGATTGAAATCAGCGGTTATTTAATTGAAGAACTCCGGAGTGAAGAAAATTATCAGGAGTTCAAGAAAGATTTAGAAACTACAAATGTTTTTATTGCTTCCCTTATTTTTATTGAAGAGTTAGCTCAGAAGGTTGTTGCTGCTGTTGAACCGCATCGCGATAAGTTTGATGTGGCTGTTTGTTTCCCTTCTATGCCGGAAGTTATGCGTCTGAATAAGATGGGTAGTTTTTCTTTGGCTAATTTGGGACAGTCGAAAAGTGCTATTGCGAGCTTTATGAAGAAGCGGAAGGAGAAATCTGGTTCTTCTTTCCAAGATGGAATGTTGAAGTTATTACGGACTTTACCTTCTGTATTAAAATATCTTCCGGTTGAAAAGGCTCAAGATGCTCGGAATTTCATGTTGAGTTTTCAGTATTGGTTGGGAGGTTCTTCTGAGAATTTAGAGAATTTCTTGTTAATGCTGGCTGATAAGTATGTTTTAAAAGATGTTGATAAAACCAATTTTGCATTTGTAGAAGATTATCAACCTCCGGTGGTTTATCCCGATATGGGAATTTGGCATCCTTTAGCAACAACAATGTTTGAGGATGTGAAGGAATATCTTAATTGGTATAGCAGTCGTCAAGATATTTCCCCAGATTTAAAAGACCCGTTAGCTCCTTGCGTTGGTTTAGTATTGCAGCGGACTCATTTGGTAACTGGTGATGATGCTCATTATGTAGCTTTGGTGCAAGAATTAGAAGCTATGGGAGCGAAGGTAATTCCGGTGTTTGCTGGTGGTTTGGATTTTTCTAAACCTGTAGATGCTTATTTCTACGAAACTTCTGCTTTGGCTAAAAATAACAAGGAAGGAATTCCTTTAGTTGATGCTGTTGTTTCTTTAACCGGATTTGCGCTTGTAGGAGGACCAGCTAGACAAGACCATCCGAAAGCGATTGATTCTTTAAAAAGATTGAATCGTCCTTACATGGTGGCTTTACCTTTGGTTTTCCAAACTACTGAAGAGTGGATGGATAGCGATTTGGGATTGCATCCGATTCAAGTTGCTTTACAAATTGCGATTCCGGAATTAGATGGTGCTATTGAACCGATTATTTTATCTGGTAAAGATGGTGCTACCGGAAAAGCCATTGCTTTACAAGATAGGGTGGAAGCTGTTGCTCAAAGAGCGATGAAATGGGCTAGTTTGCGACGTAAACCCAAACTTGATAAAAAAATTGCGATTACTGTATTTAGTTTCCCTCCCGATAAAGGTAATGTCGGAACCGCTGCTTATTTAGATGTATTTGGTTCGATATACGAGGTAATGCAAGCTTTAAAAAATAATGGCTATGATTTACCCGAGTTACCCGGTAGTGCAAAAGAGTTGATGGAAGAAGTTATCCACGATGCTCAAGCTCAATATGCTAGTCCCGAATTAAACGTTGCTTATCGGATGTCGGTTCCGGAATACGAAGAATTAACACCATATTCCCAACGCTTGGAAGAAAATTGGGGTCAACCTCCAGGAGAATTAAACAGCGACGGACAGAATTTATTAGTTTACGGAAAGCAGTTTGGAAATTTATTTATAGGAGTACAACCAACTTTTGGTTATGAAGGTGACCCGATGCGGTTGTTGTTCTCCCGTTCGGCTAGTCCTCACCACGGTTTTGCTGCTTACTACACCTACCTGGAAAAAATTTGGGGTGCTGATGCTGTACTTCACTTCGGTACTCACGGTTCCTTGGAATTTATGCCAGGAAAACAAATGGGAATGTCTGGTGAATGCTATCCCGATAGTTTAATCGGTACGATTCCCAATTTGTATTATTACGCTGCAAATAATCCTAGTGAAGCAACAATTGCCAAACGTCGTAGTTACGCTGAAACAATTTCTTATTTAACCCCTCCCGCTGAAAATGCTGGTTTATATAAAGGGTTGAAAGAATTAAGCGAGTTAATCGGTTCTTATCAAACTTTAAAAGACACTGGTCGTGGAGTTCCGATTGTCGATACCATCATGGATAAAGCTCGGATGGTAAATCTTGATAAAGATATCGACTTACCAGAAACCAGTTCCAAAGATATGTCCGCTGAAGAAAGGGATAATATCGTTGGTAAAGTTTACCGTCGCTTAATGGAAATCGAATCCAGATTATTACCTTGTGGTTTACACGTTGTCGGAAAACCTCCTTCAGCAGAAGAAGCTGTAGCCACTTTGGTTAATATCGCTGGATTAGATAGAGAAGAAGAAGGAATTATCAGTTTACAAAGAATAATTGGTAATAGTATCAATCGCGATATCGAAGAAATTTATCGGAATAGCGACAAAGGTGTTTTAGCTGATGTCGAATTACTGCAAAATATTACTTTGACAACAAGAGAAGCAGTAGCAGCATTAGTTAAAGAAAAAACCGACGCTGAAGGAAGAGTATCCCTGGTTTCCAAAT
>CAKZYM010000387.1 GCA_937884685.1 uncultured Calothrix sp. | reverse complement strand
GACTAAAGTCCTTGCTACAAACCCATAAAATATGATTACTAATTCCCAATGTCCAATTCCCCAATTTATACAGTTATAGTAATTGCGATTTCTCCAGTTATTAGGATGGGATTATCAGCAATGTTGGAGGATAACCGAGAATTAATGGTAGTCAAGAGCGGGTCGGATATCGATTCTCTTACCGACGAAATTATCGAGCTACAACCAGATGTAGTTTTACTCGATTGGAACAGCAGCGATTTTGAATCTATTTCACAATCGCAACAGTTTATTTCAGCCACAATCATTCTGCTCAACGAACTCGAAGACATTGACTTCAAAGCAATTTTAAATGCTGGAGTCAAAGGGATATTACCGCAAACAAGCACCGAATCCGAGATTATCGCAGCAGTTAAAGCAGTCGCTTCGGGATTGGTGGTGTTACATCCAGAAATTATTAATAACCTGCAATTGCAAACACCAACGAATTTACAACCGCAAATTGATATTAAATTCATACAAACCTTAACCCCGCGAGAAATCGAAATTTTACAAATGTTAACCCCTGGATTGAGTAATAAAGCGATAGCGAAACAGTTAAATATTTCCGACCATACAGTTAAATTTCACGTTTCATCAATTTTTCAAAAGCTCAATGTTTCCACACGTACTGAAGCTGTAGCTGTGGGAGTAAGGTTGGGATTAATTATGTTGTAATAGATAATTAGTAATTGATAAACTTTTTACAACCCTGAAATAATGCTAATAATCATTAGATACTTGAAACAAATACCAGTCTCCATTTAAATGAGATAATTGATAATCAGCACTTCCAAAGGGGCTTTTGTTCGGATTAGGCTGATAAGCAAAACCATATGATATAGTATCAGGGCTAAACCCATCACCATGCGAATTAACTCGGAAATATTTTCCACTGACAGAATCTTCTACGTATTTATCGACTCGATAAAAACCAAGCTTTCGATTTACTTTGAACTCTTTCTTTTCTATAAATTGTTCAAATTCTGATTGTGATGCTAAAAATGCCAACCGAATGGGGATGTGAAAATTGAGCAGAATAGAAGAAAGAAGTATAATTCCAAAAACAGGTTTAATAAGCTGCCAGGGAAACTTTATTTTTGTTAATACTCCTCTTCTTCCGAACACTATCAATGTAAAAAGACCTAAGATTATAAATATTGGTATACAAATAATTGAAACTAGCAAAAATGCAAAGAATAAACTATTTAGAAAACCAGGATAAATACTAATAGAAAGAAGAGCAATACAAATACTAATGATTATTAATATTACTACTTTATTTTGAAAATTCATTTAAGCCTTGACTAACTATTTCCACGAGTAAACAATAGATTGTCTGTAAAATCAAAAAATTCAGCAAATATTGTATGTACAACACCACAATTTTTCCCTAAGCTATACTGTATAAGCAGATAAGCCCCCTAAGTGTCAAACTCGAACCATGCGAACAATAGTAGTTGGTGATATTCATGGTTGTTACGAAGAACTTCTTCAGTTACTAGCTAAAGTACAACTGACCGATGAAGATTGTTTGGTGTCCTTGGGAGACATTGTAGATAGGGGTGCTGATTCGGTTAAAGTATACGACTTTCTCAAAAATCGTCCCAACACCATCGTGTTGATGGGGAATCACGAGCGAAAACATTTAAAGCAAACTCTTTCCTACTCCCAGGAAATCGTTAAATTACAATTTGGTCAACGCTACGACGAATTTTTAGAATGGGTCAGTCACTTACCTTACTACCATGAAACCGAATCAGCAATTCTGGTTCATGCTGCTGTAGAAGATGGTATACCCATCGAGCAACAAAAAGAAGAAGTTTTATGTGGTTGTACTTCCGGTGAAAAGCATTTAAGCAAACGCTACGGAAATACCTATTGGAGCGAACTATATTCCGGTAAGAAACCAGTTATTTTTGGTCATCACGTCGTTGGAGATAATCCCTTGACAGTTGAGGGAAAAGTCTACGGTATTGATACCGGAGCTTGTCATGGAGCGAGACTAACCGCATTAATATTACCCAGTTTTGAAACATTCCAGGTACAAGCAGCTAAAGATTATTGGCGCGAGGAATTGGTAAAATGGCAACTACCTGTCACCGAAGCTAAACCCTGGAATACTTATAAGTGGGACAAAATAAAAGCAATTTGTCACGACTTCAAGGATTCAAGAAATCCAGAATTAACTGCTTTCCTAGTTGAAAAAGAGCAGTGGATGAATAATTTACTAGCAACAGCACCGAAAATTACTCGTAAGGTAGAAGAAAAACTAGCAGAATTAATTTCCCTCCACGGAGTCGATAACTTCAAAAAACAAGCTCGTGAGTATAGCTACGCAACTCTTTTATATAGAGCTAATTCCAGTGGTATTACCAATGACTTTCTCAAACAAACTTTGAGAACACCAGATGAATGGTTGGGGGTTATGGAGGAATTGGGAATTGGGGAGTAAGAAGTAGTAAGTAGTAAGTAGTAAGTAGTAAGTAGTAAGTTATTTAGCAATTCTTTGTTATGCAGCTTTTAGCTTTCAGGTACTTTGGGTTAAATACCCACCGTCTGCACGTTGCAAGCAATTTGTTAGAGTTTAAATTCTTATCCCATTTGCCATTTGATAGCTAATAGCTTTTAATATCGGTTGTTTAAGCTTCCATTTCTACTTATTACTCGCTACTCCCTACTTACTACTTACTATTTGCTACTTGCTACTTACTCCTCGCTAATTTTACTTAATTCTCTATCAGGATAAAATTAAGTGATTTTTCTCATGTTGACTGTATAAAACAACTACTACAGTTGAGGAACATTGAAAATCACAATGGTAGCAATGTTAATCCGAATCGCGCTGATGTCTCTAATCTGTTTTGTACTTGCTGGTTGTCTCTCCAGCGAACAAAACAACAAAACTAGTAAGCCTAATCCTGAAATTCCAAAGCAGAGCATAGAGCCTAAGCCTAAGCCAAAACCCAAGTTAGAAGACCAGAAAATTGCTGTGAGAAACACTAACCCACTCAATTATTCTGGTAATTTCATGACTTTAATACCAACAGGACAGACTAATACTCAAGATAATCCTCTTTATCGGCTAAGTCTTTATGCAGATGGAAAGTTAGTACATAGTTTTGTCAGCGTGTCTGGAAGAACATCTACCCAAGATAGAAATCGTCATCAAAGCGGAACCGAAGCTCCTTTACCAGATGGTAAATATACTGTTGCAACTTCTGCTATTCCAGGTTCTATAGCTGAAGCGGGAGACCATTTTCTACCGATACAACCCAAGTTTCAGACGGGACGCTCAGCTTTGGGTTTTCATGTAGACCCATCTTATGAAAAGAGTAATGGG
This sequence comes from uncultured Calothrix sp., assembly GCA_937884685.1. GTDB lineage: Bacteria > Cyanobacteriota > Cyanobacteriia > Cyanobacteriales > Nostocaceae > Rivularia. Next base: position 83 of record CAKZYM010000387.1, on the reverse strand, counting down.
GAGGATGGAACAGCAGGATGCATCGGTTTAACTAACAGAGAAGATTTAGATAGATTATTGAATTACGTTGCAACTTATAAACC
>CAKZYM010000386.1 GCA_937884685.1 uncultured Calothrix sp. | reverse complement strand
AACTAACCACTAACAACTAACAACTAACAACTAACAATTGATAAACAACAATCAATAACGAAGGACAAACAAGTGGATTTAGCAGGTGGAATACAGATAGTTTCGTTTGTCATACTGGCAACGATGATGATTGGGACAGCGCTTGGAGTTGTTCTGTTTAACAATATTGTTCACTCCGCTTTTATGTTAGCGGGTGTATTTGTTAGTATCGCAGGACTTTACCTACTGCTAAATGCTGACTTTGTAGCAGCAGCCCAATTACTAGTTTATGTTGGGGCTATAAACGTATTGATATTGTTTGCCATTATGTTGGTAAATAAGGAAGAGAACTTTATTCCTTTACCAAATGCTTGGATAAGAAAAGCATTAACAGGATTGGTTAGTTTGGGACTGTTTGCACTTTTGAGTACAATGGTTTTAGCAACACCTTGGAGTATATCTACTGCAACTCCTGTTGAAAATTCTATAGTTAGAATTGGCGAACATTTCTTTACCGATTTCCTGCTACCTTTTGAACTAGCTTCTGTTTTATTACTTATGGCAATGGTAGGAGCAATTATATTAGCACGTCGCGAGTATCTACCTCCTCAAGAAACTTCAGACCAGATGCCACAAACTGTCTTGGAATTACCCGAACGTCCGAGAGAATTGGTATCAGCAGCAAGTGAAGACAAGTAGCGGTTATCAGTGTTAGCGTTAGCGTGTCCCGGAGGGACATACAGTAAGCAGTGAACACTCAAGAGTGAAAAATTGATAACTGGTAACTGATAACTGAGAAAAAAAATAGGAATAGAAAAAATCATGCAACTTCAGTACTTTTTATTACTAGCTGCGGCTTTATTTTGTATCGGCATTTATGGAATTGTTACCAGTCGTAATGCGGTACGAGTGCTAATGTCTATTGAGCTATTACTAAATTCAGTGAACTTGAATTTAATGGCTTTTTCCAACTATTTGGATTCAACATTAATTAAAGGTCAGGTTTTTACTGTATTTGTAATAACTGTAGCAGCAGCAGAAGCAGCAGTCGGTTTGGCGATTGTATTGGCAATATATCGTAATCGCGATACTGTCGATATGGAACAGTTTAACCTCCTAAAATGGTAGTTCTGTGGAGCTTAAGCAAGTAATTATTGCCTACAAGGCGCGAGACCCCAAAAGCAAACGCTGGGCTGAAATCTGTGCCAGACAGTTAGAACATCGTAAATGTCATGTGTTGATGGGTCCTAGCGGTCCGAAGGATAATCCATATCCGGTTTTTTTAGCTTCGGCTACTCAACCAATTGACTTAGCCATAGTACTTGGTGGTGACGGTACGGTTCTAACTGGTGCAAGACATTTAGCCCAGGCCGGAATTCCTATTTTGGCCGTTAATGTAGGAGGTCATTTAGGATTTCTAACTGAGTCGGTAGAAGAGTTTCAGGATACCGAGTCAGTTTGGGATAGACTTGTTGAAGACCGTTATGCAGTACAGCGACGAATGATGTTGCAAGCAGCAGTTTATGAGGGACAGGGTTCTAATTTGGAACCAATCACCGAAAACTACCTTGCTTTGAATGAAATGTGTATCAAACCCGCTTCCGCTGACCGAATGATTACGTCAATTTTGGAAATGGAAATTGATAATGAAGTCATCGACCAGTATCAAGGAGACGGGTTAATTATTTCCACCCCTACGGGTTCTACAGGTTATACGGTTTCTGCTAATGGTCCAATAATGCACGATGGGATGGAAGCGCTTACCATCACTCCAATTTGTCCCATGAGTCTTTCAAGCCGTCCAATTGTATTACCTCCGGGTTCGGTAGTTAGTATTTGGCCTTTGGGCGATTATGATTTAAGTACTAAATTATGGACTGATGGCGTTTTAGGCACTTCTATATGGCCAGGACATCGCGTAGATGTACGTATGGCAGAATGTCGCGCTAAGTTCATTATTCTGCGGGAAAATTATTCTTACTACCAGGTTCTACGAGAGAAACTACTCTGGGCTGGAACTAGGGTTAGGTACAATAGCAAACATAATACGAATTAAAATGTAGAGACGTAACGCATAAAATTTTACATGCATGAGACGTAATATACTACGTCTCTACATTAATTTTGGGTGTTAAACGAATTAATCAAAACAAACAGCATCCACCTCAACTTCAATTAACATTGCAGAATCTATCAGTGATTTAACTTCCACCAGAGAAAGTTCTTGTGATTTGCATTCTGAATATTTTAGGTAGATTTTTAGGACTAAAGTTTTGACTACGAACTTATTTTAAAATGCTATTGATTAAGTTTGTAGTGCAAATTCTTCAGGATAAATACCCCAATTTATCCAAGCGATGGCTTCTCGTGCTGAATTAATATCAGGTGGTACTCGTAAAATATGAATATTTTTAGTACTAGGACAAATCATTTTTAATAAATGAATTGATTCAATATCAATATTTTTATTTATTTTCAATAACGTGTATTCTTCCCAAGCGTCTAATTCTACAGCTTGTAATTCTTGACAGATGCGATAATAACCTATTTCTTTAATTACAATTCTTCTTAATTCTGCTTTTTTTTCTGATAAAAGCCATTCAGATTTCCAGTTTGAAGGATGAATTTTACCGTATTTTTCTGGAATTATAATGCCATGATGAGCGTAGATTTTAAATCCTTCATAATTAACAGCAGGTTTGCCTTCTGCATTTAATAAGTCATCATTATCCAAATGAATTTGTGATGGCTTAGGAGTTACAATTGCAACGTTTTCAAAAAAACGCCACCAGGAACCACATTCTTTCGCTATATTCCACCACCTGTTAAATTTTGAAGAGTTTACAGCAATTACATTAAAGTAAGCGAAGTAAGCGAAGTAATGAAATTCCCATATTCCTTGCTGACAATCATATATATTCTCTTCAATAAATTTTAATTCTTTTTCATCATCTATGTCATATTTATTATATGGAAAATATTCACCGATAACTTCTTCAAGGCTTTCACAAAAGTTTTCTAAAGCAAACTTTACTTGATAAAATACTTTCTCGTATATTAGTTGCTTTATTGCAATATCAAAATGAGCATTAATAGCATTATTTAAAATGTTTTCTGGTATGTTATAACTACAAACATCCGGAACATAATTAGCTTGAAAATATTCACCTAAATTTATTCGATTGGAAGCAATCCAAATCACCTCTGAAAGGGGATTATCGAACCATAATATTTTCTTCGGTGGTTTATATCCGTATTCTTGATAAGTAAGGTTAATTGCTGCTTCTGCTTTTTGTTTATCGGTCGGAGAAGTATCTAAAGCAATTTGTATCCATTCATCGCGAATAATTGGGATGAGTGCTTCCTGCTCCGGTGTCAGTTTTTCTATCACTATCTATATTTTGCGTTCTATAAATAGGGCTTGCTGAATAAAATTATAAGTCTTGCCAGATAAGACTTTCAGAG
>CAKZYM010000385.1 GCA_937884685.1 uncultured Calothrix sp. | reverse complement strand
TATTTATGGCAGAAGCACAAAATGCTCGTAGGCTATTAACATGGTTACAAAATCCTTATGTACCGTTATCCTCCGGAGAATTTCCCAGCCAATTAGAACGAGACTATCAATTTACATTATCAGAAAAACAACGAATATCTATAGTACGTTTGAGAGAATCAAAACAGAATGAAGTACCCGTCACTATAGTTGCAAAATCACCAGGTAATAAAGTTAGCGGTGTTTTCAAATGGAATAACGTTTGCGATAATTTTCAAGAAAATATTTACTTAAGTATCAGGAAACCTTTGAATACCGAACAAGGATTATTAAGAAATTCACAGTCACGATTGGACGATAGAAATAAACCAATAGGTAATCCCAAACCGCTAGAAATAGTAGTTGTTTATAATCAAGGAATAGAAGAAAATGTATTAGTTAAATTCATTCATAACTTACGCGACCGCTATCCTTATTTTTCTAATTTTAATACTTTACCTTTTCCGTTCCCTTTAGCTATCAAAACAAAAGAATATGCTATAGGTGTTAGAGATAGAGTAGAATCACAAGAACTTGAATCAGAAGAAGAATCTCAAGATGAATATTAACAACTAATATTAATTTAAACCTGTCTCTTAATCAACTCCCGAAACAAACCCTCTTCCCCAACAAGTTTTTCAAAATTACCTTTTTGTACAACTCTTCCATTTTGTAAAACATAAATTCTATCAGCATTACGAATCGTACTCAATCGATGTGCTACTACAATTCGAGTCACATTTAATTTATCCAAACTATCGCTAACTATTGCTTGAGTACGATTATCTAATGCGCTGGTTGCTTCGTCAAAAACTAAAATTCTCGGACGTAAAGCTAAAGCTCTAGCTATTATTAATCTTTGTCTTTGTCCCCCAGACAAATTACTTCCACCCTCGCTAACTACAGTATGCATTCCCATCGGCATTTTTGATATATCTAATGCAAAACCTGCCATTTGTGCAGCGTTCCAAGCTTCTTCCATTGTTAAATTAGCGTTGCTGGAAATATTATCAAATATAGATGCCGACATTAATTGACTGTTCTGCAATACTACCCCTAATTGACGACGAACAGCACCAATATCTAATGTCGCTAGTTCTTGTCCATCAAAGTTAATACTACCCGAATGCGGTGTATCGAATCCTAACAATAATCGTAACAGTGTAGATTTCCCACTTCCGGAAGCTCCTACTAAAGCAATAAATTCTCCGGGTTCTGCTTTCAAACTTATATCGTCTAAAGTTAAAGCTCCATCTTCTCGATAGCCAAAAGTAATATTTTTAACTTCTACTCTTCCCGATAAACGACCGGGGTCTGATTTACTATGATTGGTTTCTGGTGTAGTTTGTAGAATCGGTTG
>CAKZYM010000384.1 GCA_937884685.1 uncultured Calothrix sp. | reverse complement strand
TTACTCTTCCTCGCTCTCAACAAAATTTGAATTAAATTTGATTTTCCTTGACTTAAACCAAAAGTCATTAACTTCGTTCCAAAGATTTCCTCGGTTAGGTGGATTGATGGGAAAATCTGTAGGAATACTAGCCATTGAATTCAAATTGTCACCATTTACAGACACAAAATAACCAGTTTTTTCTTTCTCATCAATCCCAACTATGTAAGTAGGTGCGGGATATAATGACAAACCATCTATGGATTCTTGAGAAAATTTCACTTTCAAGCGCTTATCTTTTTTCGTATATCCTGTTTTTGTACTTTTCAACTGCACGTAACAAAAGGGAAGATAATCTTTTTGACCAACTAATTCGACGATACAATCAACATGAGGCAATATATCATCATCTAAAAATCTCACATTAAAAATAGCTCCATTATCCGAGTGAGCTTCGGTCATCAAAGCTACGAAAATATCTTTTACTGACTGTTCTAATTCATTTGCCATTTAAACAAATCTCCCGGTACAACAACTAATATCGTTTCGACTCTTACAAGAGTTGCCTAAAGAATCAAGAAACTCTACATTAAAAAACTATTTAAATCTTTCTATGTAAAAAATGTCAACACAAGCACTTTGGATATATTCAATATCTTCCAAATTATCAACACCAATTTTTTTTATAGACAAGAGAAAATAAGAGCCGATTATACGTAAATCAAATGGTATCACATGATATCATGCCCGGTAAAAACTGATCATATTTGTGGGGCTTGGTAATAGGTAATGGGTAATTGGTTATTGGTAAAAGTGGATTGACTTGCTTTGTAATAAAATAAAAGGCAGGCAAGGATGCCTACCCTACGAGAAATTAATTCTAAAATCTGAAATTCTATGCTCCTTCGCGTAATTTATCCAAGACACTCTTGTCTTCTAAAGTCGAAGTATCTCCCGATACCTCCTCACCTGCAGCAAGATTCCTTAACAAGCGTCGCATAATTTTACCCGAACGAGTTTTGGGTAAAGCATCGGTAAAACGAATCTCACCGGGACGAGCAATTGCTCCGATTTCCCCAACTACGTGCTTTTTCAATTCTTTGTCCAAATCTTCGCTACCTTGATGACCGCCTTCTAAGGTAACAAAAGCAACTATCTCTTCACCTTTAACTTCATCCGGTTTACCTACCACAGCCGCTTCAGCTACCGCAGGATGGGAAACAAGAGCAGATTCAACTTCCATCGTACCGAGGCGATGACCGGATATATTCAATACGTCATCTACTCGTCCCATTACCCAGAAGTAACCGTCTTCATCCTTCCTGGCACCATCTCCAGCAAAGTAAAGATATTTTCCGTCTTTAGGTGCAATATGCTCCCAATAGGTGCGACGGAAGCGGTCGGGGTCGCCGTATACCGTTCTCATCATTCCTGGCCAGGGATGACGAACTACGAGATATCCACCTTCATTATCTTTTACCGGATTACCGTCTAAGTCTACGATATCTGCAAGAATACCGGGGAAAGGACGAGTTGCGGAACCAGGTTTGGTAGGAATCGCACCGGGTAAAGGTGTAATCATGACACCACCGGTTTCCGTTTGCCACCAAGTATCTACGATAGGACATTTTTCTCCACCAATTACCTGGTGATACCACATCCAAGCTTCTGGATTAATTGGTTCTCCCACGGTTCCCAACAATCGCAAAGATGATAAGTCCCGTGCTTTGGGATGTTCGTCGCCCATTTTGATAAAAGCACGAATTGCTGTAGGTGCGGTGTAAAATACTGTCACGCCATACTTTTCGACAACATCCCAAAAACAGCCGGGATTTGATTTTCGCGGCGCACCTTCATACATGACCGTGGTTGCACCGTTGGATAGCGGGCCGTAGACAATATAGCTGTGTCCGGTAATCCAACCTACGTCAGCAGTACACCAGTATACGTCGGTATCTTGTAAATCAAATATCCACTTGGTGGTCATATGGCTGTAAAGGTTGTATCCACCAGTCGTATGGACGACACCTTTTGGTTTACCCGTGCTACCAGAAGTGTACAAAACAAACAGCACATCTTCAGCATCCATCGGTTCTGCTGGACAATTTGCGGAAACTTCCTTTTGCAAATCGTGCCACCAATAATCCCTTCCCGACCGCATTTCAATATCTTGCTTAGTTCGCTGTACCACCAAGACATTTTCTACAGAAGGAGCAGCATTATTTTGTAGCGCTTTGTCTACTTGGGGTTTGAGAGGAACGATTGAATCCTTACGAAAACCACCATCAGCAGTAATTACCACCTTGGCTTTTGCGTCATTGAGTCTATCCCGTAAAGCTTCCGCACTAAAACCACCGAATACAACACTGTGAGGTGCGCCGATTCTGGCACAAGCTAACATTGCGACAGCAGCTTCAGGAATCATCGGCATATAAATGCCTACAGTATCGCCTTTCTTCACCCCTAATTGTTTAAGAGCGTTAGCGAATTGACTTACTTCACGATGTAACTGTGCGTAGGTGATAGTCCGCGAATCTCCCGGTTCACCTTCCCAAATAATCGCGGCTTTATTTTTGTTAGCAGTAGTGAGATGTCTATCAAGACAGTTGTGAGAAATGTTGATTTTCCCGTTAACAAACCACTTAGCAAAAGGTGGTTGCCAGTCTAAAACAGTATCCCATTTTTGAAACCAATCTAATTCCTTTTCGGCAAGTTCAGACCAGAAAGCTTCGGGATTAGCTTGTGCTTTATCGTAGAGACGCTGATAGTCTTCTGCGCTTTTGATATGGGCATTTTGCGAGAATTCCGCACTGGGAGAAAATAAACGCTTCTCTTGGAGAATTGATTCTATAGTTGCTTCAGCCATAATTTGTATTCAATTTCGCTATAGTTACAGTCTATTGTTAACTGATATTTGTCAGGAAATGTTTAGATTTTCCTTAAGCATAGGAGTTATGACCTATACATCTGTGGCGCATGATAGCAAGGAGTACGAGAAATACAAAGTTAATTGATATACATTGATACATTTGGAAAGGAGAGGAAAAACTTGTATTTGATTAGGTGTTGTTGCGGATAATTATTATAGCGGCAGGATTTTCGCAATTGTCAAAATGTCCGTTGGTGCGTGACACTATTAAAGGTTATTACTACGTTCAAAGCTATTCAAAGTGTCACAGCACCCTACGAAAAAAATATGCCATTTGCGTAAGTCCTGAACGGTTTAAAATTTTCAACTATGACAACAGCATTACTAACAACTTGATAAAATCTTTGCTAAAACCGATGCTGCGGAAATCCTGAAGTTAATTAAATTTTTGGATGCTTTGGGTTATCGAATCAGTCTTGAAAATAAAGATTAATTAGTGGAAATTGTTGTAATTAGAATTACTACAAAATTGAATTTGGCGTTAAATAGGTTTTGCTGCATTATGGACTGGAACAGTTTTAAGCATGTTTTTGATTGCATTGAGAAACAAAGATATAGCAAACTCTGACATTTTATTTGCACTCAACTCAGCAATTAATCTACTCGATGATGTGGTTGTGATTCCATCAGCAATTGGTTCGGTAGTTACAGCAACATTGCTTTGCTGGGGAAGCAATTATGGGTTTTTCAAATTTTATTGGGTAATAACTAAGTGGATTTTGACTACTGGATTGATTATTTTTGGAACCTTCTGGTTATTCCCTTGGGGTAACACTGCTGAAGAGATTTCATTTTCAGAGGGACTAGAAGCATTTAAGAATCCTATTTACTTATTTGATGCTAGGGGAGTACTAATTGGTTCGCTGATTCAGATTTCATTTTTGTTGATTATCATTGCAATTTCTACATTCAAACCGTGGGGAAGAAGAACTGTAAAATGAAGTAATTTTGATAAATATTTAACTCAAAATCTACATTCTGCATTATCCGACCGTCCTATCCTCTGAAGCGAATTTTCGGGATAGTCAGGTGTGTTTTTTTTGAAGAGAGAGGTTTAAATAATTTCGATACTTTCTTGAAAATATACTAAATTTATCTGCACCTACCATCAATCAAAAATGCTGTTGTCAACTCTAAATAGCAGCAGCATTAGAAAAATCTTTATCCAATTGTAATTCAATTTACAAAAAGTACTATATAATCAACAAATTTATTGCAAATTGTATTCTAGTATAATTTTTAGCTCGTTTTTTTTTGCTATAAATATATCCATTAACAAACGGTCATATCTTGATTGGACATTTTTTCCTTTCAATTAATTGACTTATCTTTCACTTATTATCTCTATAATGTCTGCTGGATTTCCAAGCCCCGCGCAAGATTATTTAGATGGAAAACTAGATTTAAACAGCTACTTAATCAAGCATCCAGCAGCTACTTTTTTTATGAGGATGACGGGAGATGCAATGATTGATGCTGGTATTTTTGATAATGATTTATTAATCGTTGACCGCAGCATTGAACCTCAAAATAATTCGATTATCATTGCTGTTATAAACGGAGAATTAACGGTTAAAAAAATTATCAGTAATCAGAAAGGGATATATATACAATCCAGTTTAAAAGAAAATAATATCAAAATTACAGAAGATATTGATTTTACTATTTGGGGTGTGGTTACTAAAGTAATTCATGAACTGCATCGGTAAGTGTAACCTCACCCTCAATCCCTCTCCTTGTCAAGGGAGAGGGAAGCCGAAAATTTTAATAGTTGAATTTTAAATGTCTA
>CAKZYM010000383.1 GCA_937884685.1 uncultured Calothrix sp. | reverse complement strand
ATGAAGACCTTGATAAACAGCTTTATCGGCAATAATTGATACACTGGGTATGTAGCCAGAAAGTATTTGGCGGTTACCTGCTTGAATATCAAGTTGAAGTTGCTCTATATGGTCTACTTGTGTTCTCAACCACAATTTAATTGCTTTGGTGAGGACATTTGTAACTAATTTAAATTTATTTTTTTTCAGCATTTGACAGCTATAAAGGTAACGGGGGTAATTTTAAACCGATAAGCTAAGAAACAAATACTAACTGTATCAAAACAGCTTTTCAATTACAAAACATCAATACTATATTCTTATTTAGATATGAACTGATGGGATATCAGTAAAAATACATGGGGGTTCGGTTACAAAAAATTATTTCACAATGGGGAATTGCCTCACGTCGTCAAGCAGAAGAAATGATTAAGCTTGAAAGAGTGAGGGTTAATGGCGTATTGGCACACTTAGGGCAGAAAGTTAATCCTGATACGGATACAATTACTGTTGATGGGAAAAAAGTTTCTACCAAAGAACGCCCAATTTCTACTTATTTGTTAGTTAACAAACCACCTGGGGTAGTTTCCACGTGTTACGATCCTCAAGCAAGTCCGACAGTATTAGATTAATTACAAGAAGACTTACGTTTTGGTAAGGGTATCCACCCAGTTGGTCGCTTAGATGCAGACTCTACGGGAGCATTAATATTAACAAATGATGGGGAACTGACGTTTAAACTGACGCACCCCCGACATAACATACCAAATACCTATCGCGTTTTGGTTAAAGGGCATCCACCAGAAGAAACTTTGCAGAAGTGGCGAACGGGTGTTTTTTTAGACAAAAGAAAAACGCGACCAGCAAGTATACGGTTACTAGACACAAAAGCCAGTAATAGTTATTTAGAAGTTGTTTTGAAGGAGGGGAGAAACCGCCAAATTCGCCGTGTAGCTAAGTTATTAGGTTATCCGGTAATTCAACTACACCGTACCGCTATCGGTTCGATAAAACTACAATTATCCAAAAAAGAATACTTATCAGAAGGTAGTTACCGCTACCTAACAGATAACGAAATTATCTATTTAAATTCAACCATTACAGAAAACCCCTATTAATGAAGCTGGCCCAAGGAGCGCACAAACAGATGAAGTGGTTTAAAAAGAAGGAAGAAGAAAAGGTAACTCCTGTAACTTCTATAGAAGAGCAAAGAGCAGAAAAATTAACACAACTCGGGGCACAGTTAAAAGCTACACGGGAACAGTATGGCTTTACCTTGGAAGACGTTGTGAACTACACCAAAATTCCCCGAAAGTTGGTACAGAGTATAGAAGAAGCTAACTTAGAAGATTTACCAGAACCAGTTTATATTCAAGGTTTACTTAGACGCTATGCTCATGCTTTGGGTTTTAACGGAGCAGAATTTGCTAATACATTTCCCATCGGTACGAGTAGAGTAGTTCTCAAACCGGTTTGGAAAAATCCTTCATTTATTAAACTGCGTCCCGTTCATTTTTATTTATTATATGTATTGATAACTATTGGTTCAGTGAGTGGTTTATCAACCTGGTTGAATGGAGCTACAATGATTGCGAACCAGAATCAACAGCAGCAAGAAACAAATAGTGTTGCTGATAATAAACCAGTTCCGAGCAATCCAGAATCAATAACTCAGAGCAACAGTTTTTCTAAAAATAAGAAAGAGGTTCAAGTTGGAGTTACCCTCAAAGAATCATCTTGGATTCGGGTAATAGCCGATGGTAAAACCACTTTTGAAGGAACTTTAGAAGAAGGAAGCAAGCGTACCTGGAAAGCACAAAAAGAACTCACCGTTAAAGCAGGGAATGCTGGGGGAGTTTTAGTTAGCGTCAATCAACAAGAAGCCAAAAAAATGGGTAAACCTGGAAGTGTTGAACAGCTTCGAGTCGCTTTGAATTAGTTAGGAGTTAGGAGTTAGGAGTTAGGAGTAAAAAGTAATGAGTAACTCGTTAGGAAGTATGAGATTTTCTCTCACTCCCTCACTCCCTCACTCCCTCACTCCCTCACTCCTTCTAATTAATTTGGAGCTCTTCCGAAAAATTGAACGAAATTCTTCATCCGTTCGGATAATTCGGAATTCATCGCTTCAGGACGATATCTCCATTCCCAATTACCTTCACCTAGGGAGGGAATATTCATTCGAGCATTGGAACCTAATCCTAAAATATCCTGTAAGGGGAAAATTGTGACATTGGCAACGGAACCCATTGCTAAACGAATCAAATCCCAATGAACTCCATCGGGACTAATAGAACCTAAATAGAAATTTAAGTTGTATTTTTCGGTATCGCTGGCTTTCTCGTACCAACCAACGGTGGTATCGTTATCGTGAGTTCCGGTGTAAATTACACAATTATTCTCTTGAACGTTGAAAGGTAAGTAAGGATTTCCAGCATCTCCACCGAAAGCAAACTGCAAAACCTTCATACCGGGAAATTCAAATTTATCCCGTAAAGCTTCAACTTCTGGGGTAATCGTTCCCAAATCTTCTGCTAATACTGGTAAAACACCAAGCTGTTTTTTAATCGTTTCAAACAACTTATCTCCAGGTGCTTCAATCCACTTACCATTTACAGCAGTTTCTTCACCTAAAGGTACGGCCCAATAAGATTCAAATCCTCGGAAATGGTCGATACGAATAATATCAACGTAATCAAGCATCGCTTCAAAACGTTGCACCCACCATTTAAACTGTTGCTTTTCTAACTGCTTCCAATCGTAAACGGGATTACCCCATAATTGACCGGTAGCGCTAAAGTAATCTGGTGGAACTCCAGCCATCAACGAAGCTTCTCCAGTTTCTTTATCCAAACAAAAATTCTCTGGATTTCCCCAAACATCAGCGCTATCGTGAGCTACATAAATCGGAATATCTCCGACGATTTTAACACCGGAATCATTAGCGTATTTTCTCAAATCCGACCATTGACTATAAAATTGGAACTGAAGAAATTTGTGATAAAAAACTTCATTCTCTAAATCTTTTTTAGCCTTTTCTATGGCTCTAGGTTTGCGTTTAGCAATATCCTTATCCCAACTATTCCAGCTTGCTCCCCCGGTACTATCCTTAAGAGCCATAAATAAACTATAATCATCCAGCCAATAAGCTTTGGAATAGCAAAATTCTTCAAATGCTTTTAGCTGTTCTGCTGTATGATTGGCTTTGAAATTAGAACAAGCTGTTTTTAACAAAGGAATTTTAGCTGATTCTACCTGTTGATAATCAACTTTATCTAATGGAAACTCGGGTAAATTATTAAAATCGTTATCGCTTAATAAACCTGCTTCCTGTAACTTATCAGGGCTAATCAACAGCGGATTACCCGCTAAAGCTGAGTAGCACATATAAGGAGAATTACCAAAACCAGTAGGACCTAAAGGTAGAATTTGCCAATACTGCTGATAACCATCTTTAAGAAAATCAATAAAACGGTAAGCTTCATTACCCAAATCGCCAATACCAAAGCGACTGGGAAAACTTGTAGGATGAAGTAAAATACCGCTGCTTCTAGGAAAAGGCATAAATTATCCAGACTATAGAAAAAGCGTATCCAATCGAATTTATCACAATCTTAGTTGTTAGTTGTTAGTGGTTAGTTGTTAGTTGTTAATAATTACGAAGTTTTTTACTTGCTTTTAATTCTCTCCCAATCCTAAATGTCCCATCCCCCATGCCCAAATAAACTATGACTTACAGAAATCCTGCTCCGACAGTAGATGTCATCATCGAATTAGTTGATAGACCACATCGACCAATAGTATTAATCGAAAGACATTACGAACCTTTCGGTTGGGCTATTCCTGGTGGTTTTGTTGATTATGGGGAAGCTGTGGAAACCGCTGCGAAAAGGGAAGCTTTGGAAGAAATTGGTTTGGAAGTTGAGTTGGTCGAGCAGTTTCACGTATACTCCGACCCCAAACGCGATTCCCGCAAGCATACTATAAGTATTGTATTTATTGCCACTGCTAAAGGAGAGCCGAAAGCGGGTGATGATGCGAAAGATTCGGCGGTTTTTGAGGAATGGAACGTTCCTGGTAATTTATGTTTTGACCACGATGAAATTTTGCGGGATTATTGGCGATATCGTCATTATGGGATAAGACCAGGGGTTTGAATATTTTGGATTTTGGATTTTGGATTTTAGATTTTGGATTTTAAATTCTAAATTTTAGATTTGTAGGTTGGGTTGAACGGAGAGAAACCCAACATATTGAAGTTAATTTGAAACCGTTAAATGTTGGATTAATAAAACTTAGCGATGCGCTCCTAATTACTTATGTGAATCACCTTTAACACAAAATATCGCGATTATACTGGATAAATTGTATTTAAAGGTGCATCATGAACGCTGAAGAACTTTTAGAGAAATATGCAGCAGGTGAACGCGATTTCGATGATGAATATTTAAGAATTTTAAATTTCAAGCAGTCAGATTTAAGTGAAATCAGTTTACGAAGAGCAGATTTAACTGGATGCAATTTAAGTAAGGTTAATTTGAGTGAAGCAGATATTGATTCCGCAAATTTTAGTAGAACATTCTTGATAGAAGCAAATTTAACTCAAGTAGAAGGTTCTGAGGTGAATTTTACTTTAGCAGAACTTAATAATGCTGACTTGAGCAAAGCTGATATGAATAACGCTAACTTTAATAACGCTAATTTAATAAACACAAATTTCAACAGTGCAAAACTGTGTAGTGCTAACCTAAATAACGCTAACTGTTATAAAGCAAATTTCCGCTCTGCTAAATTAAATAACGCAAATTTAACTCAAGCTAATTTGACTCAAGCTGATTTAAGTAGAGTAGATTTAACTACAGCCAAACTTGAAAATACTAATTTTCAACAAGCTATTCTTCAAGCTGTTAATTTAATCAATCGCGATTTATCAGGAATTAATTTTGCTGAAGCTGCTTTAGTTACAGCAAATCTTAGAAATGCAAACCTGACAAAAGCTTGTTTACAAAATGCTAACCTCCAAGAGGCCGATTTACAAAACGTCAACCTCACAAAAGCAAATCTTAATAACGCAAACCTGAAAAAAGCCGATTTAACTAACGCGAATATTTATGGGGCGACATTTGAAAATGCAGACCTAACTGGTGCGATAATGCCAGATGGGGAAATCTATCAAGCACAAATAAATTCCCATAAATCACAAGCATCATATTCTCAGGTGGTATCTATGACTCGTAAAGTTGTTAAAACTGATAATGCTCCCGCACCGGTGGGACCTTACAATCAAGCTGTTATGGCTTCCGGTCAAATGCTTTTCGTTGCGGGACAAATTGCTATTGACCCTAGAGCGGGTAATGTTGTCTATACGGATGATGTGACGAAGCAAACGGAACGGGTAATGACTAATTTGGAAGCTATTTTAACTGAAGCTGGAGCTAAGTTTGAGAATGTTGTAAAGACTACTGTGTTTTTGAAAGACATGGGTGATTTTGCGGCTGTAAATGCAGTTTATGCAAAATACTTTGATGAAGCTACCGCTCCCGCACGTGCTTGTGTTGAGGTTTCGCGTTTACCCAAGGATGTTTTGGTCGAAATTGAGTGTATTGCTATGGTTTAAAGGGGGTAGGAAGTAGTAAGAAGTAGCAAGTAGCAAGTAGCAAGTAGCGAGTAGCAAGTAGAGGATAGAGGATAGAATTTGTGATAAATTGTTTTAATTTTATAAATGTATTTTTTATAACTAAAATAATCACCGTATTTTTCCGAAATAGTTTAATTTCAAGTTGAATCTATAAACAAGTAGATTTGGCGAATACATTATAATGGTGGGCTTTGCTCACCTTTTTTATTTAAATTTGATTCATATTTCAGGATATTATCAAAAATTTCTTTAACTTCTGTTTTTCCCTACTTGCTACTTACTACTTGCTACTCACTACTTACTACTTGCTACTTGTCACTTACTACTTGCTATAATCAAAACTTTGCTTCAACCAGGTAAAACGAAACTTTGTACCTTGATTCAATTCCGATTCAACCGTAATCTTCCCACCTTCTGTTTCAATAATCTTTTTAACAATAGCTAAACCAATTCCGGTGCTAT
>CAKZYM010000382.1 GCA_937884685.1 uncultured Calothrix sp. | reverse complement strand
GTAATGAAATAAATAACTACTCCCTACTTCCTCAAATCAGTGTATTAAAAAAATCTAAAATCCAAAATCAAATGGCTGATATTTTAACGAATTACGACTTAAGTGGAATGATAGATACCTTAATGACTGGTGAGTTAAATTTACTCACGGGTTTTATATGGTTTATTGTCGCAACAGTTGTATCAATGATTGGTGGTGCTGTTGGTGGAATGCTTTTAGCGGGAGAGGAATTAGGATATAACTTTGCTGCTATTTTAGGTGGATTATTTGGGCCTGCTGGAGTTATTCCCGGTGCAATTTTAGGACTAATAGTATTGAATTTACTGAGTAATGTATAGGAGCAATTATGTTAGAAATAGGTTGGTTTTCCGCAAAACTATTTTTCAAAGGAAAGTTAATGCGGGACACGATGTACTTCGTTAAACAAACCGCAATTGGTATTGGTATCACTTTCGGAATCATGTTTCTACTAGCACAAACAACAATTCCTTTTTGGGTACCAGTTGTGTTATCCAGCTTTGTTGGTGGTGTATTTATGCCGTTTTTACTCAAAGATTTAAAAATGAAGTAGCTTGTTAGTGGTTAGTTGTTAGTTGCTATTAATTATTCTGCTAATACTTTTTCGCATTTTAATAAATATATAGCGGTTCTCAATTTGGTGATATACAAAATTCTGGTTTTAGGGAACAAGTAACAGGGAACAGGGAAAAATTTAGATGTACCTCAGTTATTTGGGGAAGGCTATATAAAATATATTTTACTTATACATAATTCATTTTTTTGTTAGGTTTTAGTGAACAATAAACAGATAATGAAGAAATTTATATTACATATCTACTAATAACTAATAGCTAGCTTCTAATGACAAAGATAAAAGAATTAGTGGAAGAAATAAATCGTTTTGAAGCAATCATTTCAGAATGGGATGAAAGCCAGCGATGTGTCGCAGAAGGTTTAAAGCGAGCAATTGAGGATTTGCATAAAGAAGCTTTAACTAGAATGATAAAAAGCTTTAAGCAAGATTCAATATCAGCTTTAAAAAATGCGGTGAAAGATGAGGTTGTGTATGGGTTGCTTGCATATCACGAATTAGTAAAGCCACCAACACCAAGTTTAGAAAAACGGATTGAAACCGCTCTCGATGCAATTCGTCCTAACTTAAAAAATCATTCTGGTGATGTGGAATTAGTAGGAGTAAAAAAATCAGATACGGTAGAAATTAAGTTAATTGGAACCTGTGGTAATTGTCCTTCTTCGACTTTGACTTTATCACAATTAGTTGAAACCGCAATTAAGGAATATTGTCCGGAAATAAAATACGTTAAAGCCGTTAAATGATTTTTGAATATTGAATGTTCATAGTCAGGACTTTAGTCCTTAAAAATATAAAAATAAAATGCTGTTAACTATCAATGTCAAAAATATTTAAAACAAATGCAGAAGTTATTTTAGGAAAAATTTTAAACCCCAATGAATTAGCAGCACCTTTAGCACCAAGCAAGATAGAAATGTTTGGACCTCGTGCTGCTTGTTTAATTTCAGAAAAAGGACCTTTGTGGGTATCGGATACGGGACATCATAGACTGTTAGGATGGCAGAATTTACCAACCACAGATAGTCAACCTGCTGACTGGGTAATTGGACAACCTGACTTTAATTCTGAAGGACAAAATGCTAAAGGTAAACCGGGAAAAAATACTTTCAATGTTCCCACTGGAATCTGTAGATGTGGGGAAGGATTGGCTGTTGCTGATGCTTGGAATCACCGTATTTTGATTTGGAAAAAGTTACCTGAAGAGAGTAATGTTCCAGCGGATTTAGTATTAGGACAAGCTGATTTTAACGGTAATCAACCCAATCGGGGAAATTCAAATGCTGCCGCAAATACTTTGAACTGGTGCTATGGTATTTTCTATTATCAAGGAAAGCTATTTGTAGCCGATACGGGAAATCGTCGTCTGTTAATTTGGAATCAGCTACCAGAAGAAAACGGACAAGCAGCAGATGTTGTTTTAGGACAACCCAATAGGTCATCTCGTGATGAAAATTCTGGTGGTAACCCAACTGCTTTTAGTATGAGATGGTGTCACGATATTACTATTTGGGATAGTAATTTAGTTGTCACGGATGCGGGTAATAATCGGGTGATGATTTGGTCAGGAATACCTTTAGAAAATAATAGTCCTTGTACGGTAGTTTTAGGACAAAAAAGTTTTGATTTAGTAGAGATGAATAGGGGAGCTTATTTTCCTAAAGCTAACAGTTTAAGTATGCCTTATGGTGTTGCTGCTACTCAAGATTGGTTATTAGTTACCGATACAGCTAATTCTCGATTACTAGCATGGAAAAAACCAGAGTCAATTTTATCTTTACAAGATGCTGATGCTGATTTAGTCATTGGACAAAATCATTTTCATAGCAAAGGAGAAAATCGCGATTATGGATTACCAACCCGCGATAGTTTAAATTGGTCTTATGGAATTAACGTACATAATAATACAGCAATTATCGCTGATTCTGGAAATAATAGAATATTGTTGTGGAAAATAAATTAATTATAAATATCACGTTCGTAGTAAGGACTTTAGTCCTGATATTGAGAGCGTTAAAACGCTGACTACAAACAAAATTATATATGTATACTGAAGAAATTAGAATTAGCGGTACGGTTCAAGGAGTCGGTTTTCGTCCTACAGTTTACCGTATTGCTAAGGATTTAAATTTAAAAGGTGATATTTGTAATGATGGTGAAGGTGTATTAATTAGAGTCTCGGGAAGTCAAGAATCTATAGAAAAATTTGTTAAAATAATACAGCTAGAATCTCCAAAGTTAGCAAATATCAATCAGTTAACAAGAATTGTTTGTCAACAGAATTTTGAATTTAATGATTTTATAATTTCTGATAGCATTAATACCGTAGTCAAAACCCAGATTGTCCCCGATGCTGCGACTTGTGAAGATTGTAAACAAGAAATTTTCAATCCTTTAAGTCGCTATTATCGTTATCCTTTTACAAACTGTACCCATTGCGGCCCAAGATTTAGTATTATTAACAGCATTCCTTATGACCGTCATCATACGAGCATGAAAACTTTTACGATGTGTTCGGAATGCAGCAGCGAATACGCAGATATAGAAAACCGTCGCTTTCACGCTCAACCAGTAGCTTGCTATACCTGCGGTCCTCAAGCATGGTTGGAACGTGCTGACGGAAAACCCATTACAGCTTCGATGTTTTCGATGTTGGATGATGTCGATGCTGTTTGCAGTTTATTGCAAAAAGGTGAAATAGTCGCTATTAAAGGTTTGGGAGGGTTCCATCTCGCTTGTGACGCTACCAATCAAGCAGCAGTAGAAAAGCTACGTCAAAGAAAGCAGCGTAATCATAA
>CAKZYM010000381.1 GCA_937884685.1 uncultured Calothrix sp. | reverse complement strand
GTTCTTCCCTTCTTTTGGGTGGTCTTTGTGGTGTATAGTAAGGGTGTTGGTATAAATTTCTCTGCTGTCAAGTCTGGTCGATTCAAGTAACCTCTTGCTAAACCGACACCTGCTATGTGGAGTTCGCCAAGTACTCCGACTGGTAATGGTTGCAGGTTATTATCTAATATATAAAGTTGTTTGTTGGTACTCGAACGCAAAACGGGGAGAATCGGATTTCCGTTACCACACTGTACCATGCTGGCGTTGACGGTAACTTCTGTTGGTCCATAGGCATTAATAAATTTTCGTCCCTCAGACCATTTGGTTATCAGTTCTGGAGAAGGTGCTTCACCTCCAACTAATACCATTTTTAAGGCTGGTAATTCTTCTACGGGTAATGCTGATAGTGCTGAAGGTGTAATTGTGATGTGAGTAACTTGTTTTTCTCGCAATAGTTGTAGTAGTGGAAGTCCGGGAATTATATCTTCTAAGGATGCAAGACAAAGTTTAGCACCACTAGCCAATGCCATAATAATTTCTGGGATGGAAGCATCAAAGCTAAATGAGAAGAATTGCAGTATACAGCTATCTTGACTAACATCACAAACTCTGATTTTATCTTCTGTTAAATTAGTTAATCCCCGATGAGGAATTAGTACACCTTTGGGTTTTCCTGTGGAACCGGAGGTGTAGATTAGATATGCGAGATTGTCTGTTGTGACTTGACTTTGAGGATTTTGGTAGTTTTGGGAAGTGCTATTATTCTCTTGGTAAAAAGTATCGAGGTTAATAATTTGAGATTTTGTAATCTGCTTTACGACATCAGTAGTTTGGTTATGAGTTAACAATAAAGATATTTGAGCATCTTCCATCATAAATGTTAATCTTTCTGTGGGATATGCTGGGTCGAGGGGAACATATGCACCACCTGCTTTGTGTATCGCAAGCATGGCTATAATCATTTCTGGAGAGCGTTTAATACAAATCCCGACTCTGACTTCTGGTGATACCCCTAAACTTTGTAAATGATGAGCGAGTTGATTGCTACGGTTATTTAGTTCTTGATAGGTAAGTTGTTGGTTGTTGTAGATTATTGCAACTGCATTAGCGTTTTTTTCGACTTGTGCTTCAAATAATTGATGAAAACATAAATCTTGAGAAAATTCTTTTTGTGTTTGGTTCCATTCCACTAAGATTTGTTGCTGTTCGCTGGGAGTGAGTAGCGGTAATTCCCCTATACGCTCTTGTGGTTGATTTGCGATTCCTTCTAACAACGTACAGAAATGTCCTACCATCCGCTTAATAGTAGTTTCTGCAAATAAATCGAGATTGTACTCAAATCCTCCCACTAATCCATCGGGAGTTTCGTACATATCCAAGCTTAAATCTAATTTGGCGCTTGGATTTACCTGTCCCAAAGAACTTAGAGTTAAACCCGGTATTTCTATTTTCTCAGTGGGGGGATTTTCCAATCTAAATTTAATTTGAAATAAAGGGTTGTAGCTCAAATCTCGCTCTGGATGTAATTCTTCTACTAACTTCTCGAATGGTAAGTCTTGATGGTCGTAAGCATCCCAAGTCACTTGACGTACTCGCTGTAATACCTCTGCAAATGTGGGATTTTTACTTAAATCTGTTCGTAACACCAGAGTATTGACAAAAAAGCCTATTAACCCTTCCAATTCAGACCGATTGCGATTTGCGATGGGAGAACCAACAACTATATCTGCTTGTCCGGTGTAGCGATAGAGCAACACTTTGAATGCTGCTAGCAGAGTCATAAATAAAGTTGCTCCCTCAGCTTTAGCAATGCTTCTCAATTTATCGCTGATTTCCGAAGAGAGCTTAAATGAAACCGTATCACCTCGAAAACTCTGAACTCTAGAACGAGGAAAATCTGTAGGTAGCTGAATTACTGGTAAAGTATCACCTAACTGTTGCTTCCAATAGTTAAGCTGCGTTGCTAATACTTCCCCCTGCAACCATTGACGCTGCCAAACTGCAAAATCAGCATATTGAATTGGTAATGGTTTCAAAAGAGACGGAATATTTTGAGATAAAGCTGCATATAAAGTCGCTATTTCCTTTACTAAAACTTCCATAGACCAACCATCAGAAATGATGTGGTGCATGGTTAAAAGTATAACTTTTTCAGTTGCTTCGAGTTCTAATAAAGTGACTCTTAAAAGCAAATCTTCTTCTAAATTAAAAGGTTTTCGAGCTTCTGCAATCGCAATTTCTTTAACTTTGGTTTCTTGTTCTGCTTTTGATATTAGTTGAAGATTAATTGAGTTTAAGATAAGTTCTTTAGTAGGAGAAATAACTTGAATTAATTCTTCGTCAACAGTTTTAAAATTTGTGCGGAGAACTTCGTGACGTTGAATAATTGTATTAATAACTTGTTGTAAAACTTCCACATTTAATTCACCAGTCAGACGAACTGCTGTAGGAATATGATATGTAGAACTACCGGGTTGTAGTTGTTCGAGAAACCACAGTCTTTGTTGAGCAAAAGATAAAGGTAATTTTTCAGTTCTTGGGGTAGTTGGGATGGAAGTAATTTTCTTTTGATTAACTAAATTTGCTTGTTGCAGAAAAGCAATAATTTCTGATTTTCGGGTTTGTAATTCAGCGGTAAGTTCGGGAGTAAGGATGTCATCGGGAGCGCTACAACGTAATTTTTGATTATCATCAAGCCACAATTTTACGTCGAGATTATGGAGGTGGGTAAGGAATTGTTCTATGTTCATGGGATTTTGATTTTATGTAAAATGTGTAGAGATTGATAGATAACGCTCCCAAGTTTGCCAGAGAAATAAACCAGTAAAAACTAATTATTATTCAATTTTCCAAGCCTTTTCTATGGCAATATATCCTTGAATATCGTACTCTTTTAATTGTTTTTTATTAAAAGGATAAAAGTCATTTTGACCAAAGTAAGCTTCTGATAGTTCTGCAAAATACTCGGATTTATTT
Source organism: uncultured Calothrix sp. (assembly GCA_937884685.1). Taxonomy (GTDB): domain Bacteria; phylum Cyanobacteriota; class Cyanobacteriia; order Cyanobacteriales; family Nostocaceae; genus Rivularia. Next base: position 2,559 of record CAKZYM010000381.1, on the reverse strand, counting down.
GTTAAAGCGTAAGCATCTTTTGGTTTTTGACCGTAATTTCTAGGTACTTTTCTATATAAACCTGATTTCAAAGCATGATTATAAGCATTAATAATAGGTCGAAAGTCTTTTCCTATAACGTTATCATGATAAGCATGAGCTAGTTCGTGTAGTACATGCCAAGGTTGGGTTTTTGTTCTAGAAATAAAATTGTGAATATTGGTAATCTCGACTGCTTTAGCTTTTTCTGGGTTATAACCATGATTTCTCAACCATTTTTCGGAAGGATGATAAACCATTCCTGAAAAACCCTGAATATCTTTTTCCATCCAGATAGTCACGCTTTTAAGAAAATCATGATGTTTTCGGGGAATAACACGCTCGACATTTTTGAGCTTTACATTGAGTAAATTAATCGCGTTTTTGGTGATTCGTTTTTCTTGCCAAAGTTTACGATTAATTTTCACTTTCCAGCCTTGAATATTTTTAATTTCGTATTCTGAGTTACGAAATCCGCAACTAAAGACAAAAATTAAAATTAAAAGTAAAAGGTTAATTGAAGAAAACGTTAGCCAAAAAATCTTCATTTTCTCACCGTCTTAACCAACCATTCAAAGTAAAACGACTAGCTTTAAACTCATGAGAATCACAAGAAATCGGTAATACTTCGTGCTTGCAGCGACTGTTGAAAAACACAATACTATTATTGCGGGGTTCTATAACTTTACTATTTTCCTTTTGAATAAACTTTTTACCCTGCATTTCGGTATCATAAATTTTTAATTCACCACCTGAAAATTGTTTCGGCTCTTGATAAAAATAATATACATAAGTTAATTCCCTCGTTTTAGTTTTTTCACTTCCTGCATCGGTATGAACTTTATAAAATGCACCATCATTATGAGCAGTCATCTGCATTTCTACATGAGAAACTGAAAACTCGGGATGTTTTAATTGATTTATCAGAGATGGAAATTTTTCTAAAAGTTTACTTTTTACCAAATAATAAACTTCAGAAAACTCTTTCCCCGCTAATATTAGCGATTGACGATAATTTTCGGTATTTGTAACTGTTCTTGAATCTTGAAATTTTGATTGTTTATTAAAAGCAGTATTTAAAACTTGCTGATATTCTTCTTCCGGTAAAAAGTTATCTATTTGTAAGTAAGTAGCTGGGAAAAGTTGAGATTGTGTTTCAGATGAATTGATATTAGTTGTGGGAAACTGAGCAATTTTTGCTGGTTCTGAATTTTTGACTGTAAGTGGTAATTTTGAATTTTGGTTCTCAATTACTTTTAATTGCTCGCTTTTATCTGGAGAATTAGCAATCTGTAAAATTTTTAAAGCAATCTCTGCTCTTTCTAAGGGAGATATTTTTGTATCGTCAAGTATTTGTGATAACGTTTGTTGAGATTTAACAGCTAACGAATTGAGTATTTTAGATATTTTTGTATTCTCTAATTCGGTATCTGGTTGGTGAGGAATCTGTTTGTTGTTTAACATTATTAATTATTTTTGATTATTACAATTCAATTTCTTTTCTTCCCGTGGTTGGGATGTTGGGATTTTGTTGCTCTATTGTGATTTGAATCGCTTGAATATATTCGGACATTGCCATAATTGTTGGTTTCTCAAAAATGCTTCTCAATGGTAAATCTAGCTCAAAGGTTTGTCGCAATCGGGAGTTGATTCGGGTAGCTAAAAGAGAATTACCTCCTAAATCAAAGAAATTATCGTAAATTCCAACTTGTTCGAGTTTTAAAACTTCTTTCCAAATGGTAGCAATAGCTTCTTCGGTAGAGTTGCGCGGTGGTACCTGATGGAGTAATTTTACACCTATTTCATCCACTGCGAGCAAAGAACGTCTATCGATTTTACCGTTGGGTGTCAATGGTATGGATTCCAAAATTACAAAGGCAGAAGGTACCATGTAACTAGGTAATTTGGTTTCTAAGAAAGAGCGTAAAGATGTTTTTAGCTCATCCGTTGCTGTTTCTGCTTGAATTGGAGTGATATAAGCAATAAGACGTGAATTATTGTTTTGACTTTGATATTCTTTGGCAATAACCACAGCAGTTTTGACTTCCGGATGTTGCGATAATACAGCTTCAATTTCACCTAATTCGATGCGAAAACCACGAATTTTTACCTGATAGTCGATTCTTCCCAGAAATTCTATGTTCCCATCTGGTAAATAACGTGCTTTATCTCCGGTTTTATAAAGAGCAGAGGGAGCGGAGGGAGCGGAGGAAGCGGAGGGGGAAGAGGGGGTAGAGGGGGAAGAAAATGGATTCGGTATAAACTTTTCTGCGGTTAAGTCAGGACGTTTAAGATAACCCCGTGCTAAACCGTCACCCGCAATATACAATTCCCCAGCAACTCCAATGGGAACCTGACGTAAGTGAGAATCCAGGATGTAAATTTGGGTGTTGTGGATAGGAGTACCGATGGGAATAGTTGGAGAGGGGGAAGAGGGGGTAGAAAAAGCAGGTGAGTTACTTCTAAATTCTTTTCTTCCTCCGCTTCCTCTGCTCCCTCTGCTCCCTCCGCTCTAATTATAATAAGTTACATCTATCGCGG
>CAKZYM010000380.1 GCA_937884685.1 uncultured Calothrix sp. | reverse complement strand
AGGGGAAGGTCAAAGGTTAGAGGTTAAAGGTCAAAGGTTAAAGGTAGCAGGGAGACAAGGAGATTAGGAGAAAATTATTGGTAATTCCTAACTCCTAACTCCTAACTCCTAACTCCTAACTCTTGACTCCCTATCTAAACAAAACATCAAATTAATTTCACACAGATACTTAATGAACAATCTTAAAGAAAAAGCAATCAAAGGTGTGATTTGGACTGCAATGGAAAAATGGGGCAGCCAATTTATTTCCTTTGCTGTTTTTCTTATTCTTGCACGTTTACTCAAACCTGAAATTTTTGGTTTAGTTGCTTTAGCTAATATATTCTTTGCTTTTATGCAGGTTTTCCTCGACCAAGGATTTAGTAAAGCAATTATCCAACGTCAAGAAATAGAGCGCGAACATTTAGATACTGCTTTTTGGACTAACATTAGCATTGCTGTGTTGCTATTAGTAATTAGTCTTTCTGGTGCTGGATTTATCGCTAATTTGTTCAAACAACCTGCACTTACACCGATTATCCGTTGCTTGTCATTTAATTTTGTATTTGCTGCTCTTAATAGCGTCCAAAGCGCACTTTTATATCGTCAATTAGCTTTCAAAACTTTAACTACTCGTACACTTTTAGCAACTTTTTGCGGTGGTACGATTGGTGTAGCTATGGCATTTTTGGGATTCGGTGTTTGGAGTCTTGTTGGTCAACAATTAACTAATGGTTTTGTTGGGGTTTTGGTTCTGTGGTGGAGTACTGATTGGAAACCAAAATTTAAATTTTGTCCAAAGCATTTTCGGGAATTGTTTTCTTTTGGAATAAACGTAGTTGGTATCCAAATACTTGATTTCTTTAACCGTCGTTCTGATGATTTACTAATTGGTTATTATTTAGGTTCTGTTGCTTTAGGCTATTATACGGTTGCTTATCGGTGGTTACTAATTATGACGCAGTTATTAACAAGCGTCACCAATCAAGTTGCCATGCCTGTATTTTCTAAATTACAAAAAGAGCCTGAATTATTAAAACGTGCATTCTACACCACCACACAGTTAACAAGCCTAATTTCCTTTCCTATATTTACAGGAATGGCCGTATTAGCACCTGAAATTGTCAGAAGCTTATTCGGAGCAAAATGGATGCCTAGCGTTCCAGTAATGCAAGTTCTAGCTTTTATTGGAATTCTGCATTCTCTGCAATACTTTAATGGCAGTATAATCATGGCAATGGGTAAGCCTGCATGGAAGCTCAAGCTCAATTGCTTGCACGCTACAGCTAATGTGATTGCTTTTGCTATAGTCGTGCGCTGGGGGATTTTAGCAGTTGCTTCAGCCTACGTAATTCGCGGCTATTTGCTATCACCAATAGAACTATTTATTATCCGCAAATTAATTCCTATTCAGATGAGCATATACCTCCGTCAATATGTTGCTCCATTAATAGGAACAGTCACAATGGCAGGAGCTATTTTAGGGTTCAAATATTTGTTTGGAAGTTACTTAATACCTCATGCATTATTAGTTATTTCTACAATTATAGGTATGTTAACTTATACGGTCATGATAATAATTTTGGCACCTAAGTTAGCAGAAAAAATATTTAATTCAGTTAGCTTAGCGATGCCGATAAAGCTCGGAAAAATTACAAATAAATAGTTGTTAATTCTCTACAAACATTATCAAAATATAAGGTGAAAATGAAAATTAAACAGTTTATTTTATCGTCTATACTCAAGTTATACGCTAATTTATTAGGCTTAAAAAGAATTTTTACAGGTCATAATAAATCTGGTGATTCAGTTCTTTTACTTCCTCCAGCTAGATTTGGCAGCCTTGGTGATGAAGCAATGATGACTGCTGTGATTGAATATTTCAAAGCTAAAGGTGCAGACCGAATAGGCTTTATTTCCTATAGTTTGGCTCAGAACTGGGATAATTTTAATCCAACAGTGGCAGGTATTAATATTAGTTGTCATTCACTAAGTGACTCATGGAAAGAAAATTTTCATCTGGTAACTGTAGCTAGTCGTTACGATAAGTTCTATTGTTTAGGAGCGGATGTAATGGATGGTTTCTACAGCGAGAAATCCTCTCTTACAAGATTGAAATATGTTTCATTAGCTGTTAAAACAGGAGCAGAAGCTGCTATTCTGGGCTTTAGTTTTAATGAAAAACCAGCACCCAAAGTTATTGAAGCTTTCCGCAATTTATCTTCGCAAATAAAGCTATATTCCCGCGACCCTGTTTCACATAAACGGTTAATTAATTACCTGCAACGTTCTGTTGGTCTAGTAGCAGATTTAGCATTTCTATTACCTCCCGCTGAAAATCCAGGAGCGTTATCTAATATTTTAGAATGGGTAAAAGTTCAGCAAGAAAATGAACGGATATTGATTGGTATTAATGCAAATTCACAATCATTCTCAAATATAGATAAAGAATCAGTGGATGAAATAGTCAAAATTTACGTTGATACTTTAGTTGAAATTTACTCTAAATATCATAAATGTAACTTTGTATTAATTCCTCATGATTTCCGTAACATTAGCCAGCAGTCGAGCGATATTGGCTTAGCCAAAGCTATAATGAAAGCTCTTCCTCAAGAAATTCAACCTAATTGTATACAGGTACCGACACCTTTTAGCGCAGGGGAAATCAAATCTGTCTGTAAACATTTAGATATAGTTTTAACTGGTAGAATGCACCTTTGTATTGCTTGTTTGAGTCAGGGAACTCCTGTCGGTTGCATAACTTATCAAGGTAAATTTCAAGGGTTATTCGAGCATATTCAATTAGATGGAATGTTAATAGCTCCAGAAAAAGCAAGTCAACCCGGACATCTCAGCAATTTCTTTATACCTCTGATACAAGATAGAGAATACAATCGTCAGCAGATACAAAAAGTTATTCCTAAAGTTAAACAGTTAGCATTAGCCAACTTTAGATAGTAAATCTAATTAAATCAGTCCCACCTGTTGTAGAGACGTTACAAATAACGTCTCCCGACAGTTACAGGAAAAACGAAGAATTCAAAATTGATTTAATGCAGAAAATATTATCTCGAATAAATATGAACAACTTTCAAACATCAACAGAATTAAATCTGAAAAAATCCAAATTAGCGTTAAACAGCATAAATAAAAATAAAAACAATAGCAGAAATTTAAAAGCAATATTTCTGCCAGTATTCAACCAAATAAACCCTTATCAACAACAACTAATTAATAATTTAGTTGACTTGGGGATGCAAATAGAAGGAGGTAACGTCAGCAACTACCTGATACCAACTTTTATGAAGCAGGGTAAACCAGATATTTTACACTTACATTGGCTCCATCCTTTATTTATTAGAAACAACTTAGCAAAGTCACTGTTTAGACTAACAGTCTTAATTGTCGAGCTTAATATCCTAAAAATAATAGGTATCAAAATAGTTTGGACTGCTCATAATATTAAAAATCATGATAGTTTGTACCTGCAGCTAGACCAAATATGTACAAAGTTTATCGCTAGAATTAGTCATAGAATTATTGCTCATTCTCAAACAGCGAAAGAAGAAATTACCAAACAGCTAAATATTAAAAATCCTCAAAAAATATTTGTAGTACCCCACGGAAACTATACTGGCTATTATGATAATCATATTAGTAGGACAGATGCACGAAATAAACTCAATATTCCGAATGAAAAAACTGTAATGCTATTACTTGGTTCTATTCGTGAGAACAAAGGAGTACTAAAATTAATTGACAATTTTAAACAAATAAATCGGGAAGAAGTAGAGTTAATAGTCGCTGGTAAACCTGCTAATCAAGAATTAAAACAAACAATAGAGCATCAAATATCAAATAATCAAAATATTCAATTTATCTCTGGATTTGTTCCTGACGAAGAAATTCAAACGTACATGAATGCTTGTGATGTAGTTGTATTTCCTTACCAAGAAATTCTCACTTCAGGTGCAGTATTTTTAGCCATGTCATTTAAAAAAGCATGTATTGCTCCCCGTCAAGGCTGTTTAGGTGAAGTGTTAAATGAGAATGGAGCTTTTTTATATAATTCAGATTGTCAAAATGGTTTATTTCAAGCTATAGAATCTGCAATCAAAAATAAGCATCTATTGATAAATATGGGTAAATATAACTTTGAGTTAGTAGAGAAGTTTGATTGGAGAAATATTGCTGATATGACACTAAAAGTTTATCAAAGTTGTTTAACTAAATAATCAATACAAAGCTAACAATATTAAATGTTAAATATTACTTCTAATTCATCAAATTATATAAATTTTAGCTTTAAGCTAGGTAAACTAATGTTTGCAGAAAGGCTTATTTTCTGGACAATTGTTCTTACACCTCTATGGTGGATGCTAGGAATACAAACTCTTTTATATCCAGCAGTTGCAGCTTTTTTACTAGCATATGGATTCAAATTTGATAATATTATTCAAGGTTCGCTGCCATTTTCTAACTGGACATGGCTAGGAATGGTTTTAGTTGCACTTTGGACTAATCTTTTAGGACTAGAATCAATCGGATTTAAAGCTTTAAAAACAGCAGCAACATTATTTACTTTATTCAAAGGCTACTTTTTAATATTTGCTTGTTTGACATTACCATTTTGGTATCGCATCAGGACAAAGGTAATTACACGAGCAGTTGCTTGGGTTGGAGCGAGCTATTTAATAATTTTGACCATTCAATTTCTCATACTCTTTGCACTCGGGCCTCAAAAATCTTTTTTACCTCCCTTAGCTCGTTTAATACCGGGAGAGAAACTGAGTTTGATGATTAAGTTTGCGGTTATCCAGCCTTTTTTTGGTATTCCTTTACCTCGAACAGATTTATATACAGCAGACCCTCCGATTTTAGGAGTTTGCGCTCTTTTATCATTTTTTATCTGCTTAGAGGAGCGCAATAAAACCCTGCGTCAAGTATCTTTAATTGGTTGTTTAGCTGCATTATTAGTTTCTCAAAGTCGTCTTGCTTGGGTATGTTTTCCTTTAGTTTGGTTGATTATATATTGCTTTCGTAGTGGGTTGGCTAGACAAGCTTATTTATGGGTAATATCTCTTCTAACTTTATTTGCTGCTATATTAAGTTTAAGTCTTAAAGATTTAATCACTTTACCTCTAGCAACTTTTAATAGCGCTCGTGCTGATTCATCTAAAGACAGAGAATATGTTGTCAGTTCAACTATTAATGCATGGAAAGAATCACCTTGGATAGGCTGGGGTTTCATGGAAAAAACAGTAACTTGGGGAAATGGAGCTTTTGAAATGCCTTTAGGAACTTTTTCTTCATATGCACAAGTGCTTTATATACATGGAATATTCGGTTTTCTCATGTTTATTTTAGCCCTCGTTTCAACTTTATCAAGCTTTTGGAAACCTGCTATTTTCGGCAACCAGTATTGTCAGCGTGCATTCGCTTGTTTAGTAGCTCTATGTTTACTAGTTCATGCTACAAATTTAACTTGGATGGCGATATATTTCTGGTTCTTTTTTATTTGGTTGGGAGCTATTCTTTC
>CAKZYM010000379.1 GCA_937884685.1 uncultured Calothrix sp. | reverse complement strand
TCTTCTTCTAATTTTTCTTGAATAATCGATGCAAATCCTAAGACAGAAGTTAAAGGAGTTCTTAATTCGTGGGAAACAGTTGAGATAAAATCTGTCTTCATCCTATCTACTTCTTTTTCTTGAGTAATATCCCGGACGAGAATCACCGAACCCAAATATTTGCAGGAACTAGTACAATTAGCTTCAATAATAGCGGTAACAGATGCTTTAATAAATTGCTTATCGTTAGGTTGTATTTCTTTGGTTAAAACTGCTTTCTGATTTTCTTGAGTTTGGTTTACTAATTCTAGAACTTCCGGAATAAATTCTTGACAGTAAAGTCCTGTAATATCTACATCACCTAAACCAAACATTCTAGTAATCGCAGGATTGTAGTTGATTATTTCACCATCTGTATCGCTGACCAATAAACCATCTGCAAGGTTATCGAGAATCGCTCTCAAATTTGCTGTATTCGCTGTTTGCTCTTCTAAAAGCTGCTTGACTCGGTTAATTAAATGGTTGAAGGATGATGTTAAGCTACCAATTTCATCTTCTGTAGTTGTAGGAACTTGTAAATCGAAATTTTCTTCTTCAGTAACTTTTGTCGCAATATTTGCTAAATTCAAAACTGGATGTGTAATTGCTTTGCTTATTTCTCTAGCCAATAAACAAGCAATAATAATAGAGATAAAAATACCGCTATATATAATGCATTCACGAAATAGTATTGCTTTCCTCAATGCTTTTTTGGCTTCTTGTACTTCTTGATAAAAGAGTTGGATGATTTCTGTTAAATCGTCAGAAATTCCATCAAATTCGATTGCTAATTCGCTATTGGTAAATTTTATAAGTTTATCTTGATTAGCTTCAACTGTTTCACTTTCCTCTAAATTGATAGGAGTAATATCTTTTACTACTGCATCTAATGATTTTAAATATCTGTTTGGAACATTTTCGTATGTTTTTATTAAATTTTCTAATTTTATGATTGGTTCTCCTGACTTATATTCTGGCTTTTTTACTATTGATTTAATCTCCGACCAACTTTTCCTAATTGTTTTAGAATGTTGCAGGATATGCTCGTATTCTTCTGTAAAATTAGTAGGTTCTTTAATTAGTGGGATTAACTGTTGTTGATGAGTTCGTATTTGCAAAACCGCAGTTTGTAAACGATGAAGAGTCGTAGTCTCGACTAAAATTCGTTCTTCTTGTTCTACAGATGCTTGTTTTAAGTAATTCCCGATTGTTATTCCTAAGATAGTCCCAAAAACACAAGCACCTAAAGACACACTATAGCCAAGAGAAATTTTCTGGTTAATTTTCAAACGACTTAGCCAATTTTTATATCTCTTATTTAAAGATTTTTTACTTGTTATGCTATCTGAATTCATATTTATGATAAAAGTATAATTGTGGTAACGTGCCTTAATTTATTAATAGATAAATAAAATTTATTTTGATTGACTTCTTATGAATTATAAAAAATCATCAAATAATTTTACTGCATTGCTTCTCAAACTAATATAACTGTCTTAATTAGATTTAATTGGTATCTTAATCTCAAATTCTGTACCTCTATCTAACTCAGATAAACAATTGAGAAATCCACCATGCTTTTCTACTATAATTTGATAGCTAATAGCCATACCTAAACCCGTACCTTTGCCAACCTCTTTGGTAGTAAAAAACGGGTCATATAATTTTTTTTGAATATCTTCTTCAATTCCTGGTCCATTATCTATAATGGAGATTTTAACCCAACTATTCCCCTCCATTTGAGTACGAATTATAATTAAATCACCTTTATCCTGCAAAGCATCGATTCCATTACTGAGGATATTCATAAATACTTGATTTAATTGTCCTGCATAGCAATTTACTAAAGGTATATCACCGTATTCTTTGACTATTTCGATATCTTTACATTTTTTGTTTCCACTCAAACGATGATTTAAAATCATTAAAGTCCCATCAATACCTTCATGGATATTAACTGCTTTAATTTCTGCTTTATCAAGGTGTGAAAAAATCCCTAAAGAACGAACAATATCTTTAATTCGGTTGACTCCTACTTTCATCGAATTAAGTAAATCTAAAAAATCTTCCTTCAAAAAGTCAAAATTAATATCTTCTATTCTTTCTTCAATTTCTGATACCGGTTGTGGATAGTTTTTTTGATATAGTTCTATTAATTCAACTAAATCTTGAGCGTAGTTAAAACCGTAACCGATATTTCCTTTAATAAAATTAACTGGGTTATTGATTTCGTGAGCAATTCCAGCCACCATTTGTCCTAAGCTGGACATTTTTTCGCTATGTATTAGATGAGCTTGAGTTTGCTGCAATTTATTAAGGGTTTGCTGTAGCTGTTTAGCCTGTTCCTGAGCGCGTTTTGCAGCATTCAAACTTTGCTCGTATAGCAAAGCTTTCTCGATAGCAATTGCAGCTTGGGTAGCAAAGATATTCAGGAGTTTAAATTCTTCGGTGGTATAGTTAATTGTTGTGTGACTACCAACAGCAATAGCTGCAATTACTTGCTGCTTATTTTTCAAGGGGACGCAAATAAAAGAACTGATTGCTTTATCATTATCAGAGCATTTTAAGCTATCACAAATGTTATTTATTATTTCTCCTTTACCTCTGGTAATTATTTCACCTAAAATACCTTCACCTAAAATAATCGGTAATTGAAAGCAGCTAGTATCACCAAATTGAGAAAGAGTTTTTAACTGATTTGTATGCTTATCGAGTAATAAGAATATTCCAATATCACAGTCAATAATTGTGCTGATTCTTTCTAAAACTAATTGAGCAATTTGATTTATATCCAAACTATTTGTAATTTGTGTGGATAGCTCATCAAATAAATCTATTTCTTCATATCTTTCCAGCAATTCCTTTGCTAGAGATTTTTTCTCAAATTCTTGTTTGACTAGAAACGAAAGCAGTTCAGAAATTTGTAATCCTTTAGAATCACCGACTACCCATGCAAAAGTCATACCAGATAACTCAACCGGATACTTTTCAGTTAATTCTTCTTGATAAGTCCCAAACAGAATTTTTCCATCAGCACTAATCAGATATAACGGTGTTTCTACTGTTGCAAAAATATTTTTTACAAGGTAATTTATATCTTTTTGAGTTAAAAGTTTCTGAAAATTAATAGGAATCATCAATTAACTGCCTTAATCTGTAACACTAACTGGCTAAAATGGGAACACGAAAAAAATAATAATTTGCTTTACCATCAACTCGATTGTCATCTCCAGCATGATTAAGATACATAGAGATGTAAATAAAAGAATTATCTTAGATTTTTAACCGTATCTTAAGCAAAGCGAATACACTATA
>CAKZYM010000378.1 GCA_937884685.1 uncultured Calothrix sp. | reverse complement strand
GCGACAGCACCGGAAATCATGCACATAATAATGGTCATTACCTGTACTTGAATTGCTCTTGCTACAGTCATGTAAAGAGGTAAATTAGTTGCGTTGCGGGTCAGTGCGTATAGTCCGGTTGAAATTAAAGCTCCAGGAATAAAGCCTAATATTGCTAGAATTATCGCTTCTTCAAAAACTACACTTAATAAAAAGAAGTTTTTATAACCCATAGCTTTAAAAGTTGCGTACTCTTTTATGTGAGCATTAACGTCTGTAGAGAGTACTTGATAAACAATAATTACTCCGACGATAAAACCCATCATTGTACCTAAAGCAAAAATAAATCCGATAGGAGTATTGCTTTGCCAGTAAGCTTTTTCAAAGGCAATAAATTCTTCTTTAGTTAGTACTTTAATATCATCGGCATTCCTAAGATGATACTTGATTTTTTCTGCGACTTCTTCAGCTTGATAACCAGGTTCTAAACGAATTAAACCTAAATTTACGCTCCCCGAATCTTGATTTGGAAACAGTCTTAAAAAGTTTTGGTCGCTGGTCATCAAAGTTCCATCAGCAGCAAAAGATGCTCCAACTTTGAATAAATTATCAACTGTTATAGTTCTGCCATTTATTTCTGTTTTAACAGTTTGACCTTGCTTTATTTGTGCAATTACTTCGCCGTATTCACCTCTAGTTGCTTCATCAAATAAAATAGTATCTGGTAGCTTGATAGAGTCAATATTTTGATTAACTTCTGGTAAATTAAACGCCGGTTTATCGGGATTAAAACCAATAATCATTACCTGCGTTTTCTTACGAGTTTGAGGATGTTTCCAAGTTACAAGACTGTTGTAAATTGGTTCTGCGGTGGCAACTCCCGGTACATCCATCGCTTGATAAAGTCGTCGTCGGGTAAAGGTTGATAAATCCTGTAAATTCAGCGCTTGCGGATTTAGCAAGACTATATCAGCCCTTAAACTTTCATGTAAAATAGTCGCACTATTAAACAATGCACTGCGGAAACCAAGCTGCATCAACATTAGTAAATCCGCAAAAGCAACACCTGACAATGCAACTGCTAAACGTCCTTTTTGACGAGTTAATTGTAGCCAACCTAATGGAGTTCTTCTTTTTAATTGTTGGATAAATCCAATCATATGAATTTTGGATTTTAGATTTTAGATTTTAGATTTTGGGTTGGTAATTGGTAATTGGTAATTGGTAGTTGTAAACAAGTTCGATAGAATATGTATTAGGTTTATGAGTAGATATTTTTTAATTTCTGACTCAAACAAAAAATATCTTTAATATGCTTTTAAAATGATTATCTCAGACTAATCGATAGATTTTATTTTTTCTCTATTACCCATTACCCATTACCTATTACCCATTACCTTTTAAATTTCAACAACCGCTTTCACTTGTAAATTAGTAAATCTTGCAGCTTTTACACTAGATTCGTCATCTAACTGCACGTGAACTTCTACAATTCGGGAATCAATGTTAGTTGATGGGTCACTGTTAACTACATTTTGCTTGAGTACCTGTAAGCCAATTTGGTCTACAACTCCAGTTAATTTACCCGGTACTGCATCAGCTAAAAGTTCTACTTCTTGTCCCAAACGTATTTTATTAACGTCGCTTTGGTAAACTTCAACTACTGCGTACATTGTGCTGGTTTGACCAATTTCAACTATTCCATCATCTGAAACTTTTTCTCCAGGACGAGTATTAACATCAAATATTTGACCGCTCTGAGGAGAACGGACGTAAGCTTGTTTTAAATCTGCTTCTGCTCGATTCACCGCTGCTACAGCACGGTCAATTTCTGCTTGAGCAAGCATCACATCTACCGGACGAACTTCTGCAATACTTTCTAAAGTTGCTTTACCTTGATTTATTTGTTGCTGTAAAGATGATTGAATGCGCTCTAAATTTGCCTGTTCTTGTGCTAACTGCTGCTGTTTAGATGATTGGATACGCTGTAAATTTGCTGTAGCTTCTGCTAATTGCTGTTGTTTAGAAGATTTAATCCGCTGTAAATTTGCTCTAGATTCTGTTAATTGCTGTTTTGCTGTTTGTAGAACTAAATTTTTGCTGTCTCTTAAAGATACGGAAATAGCTCCTGCTTTATATAAACTTTGATAGCGCTGGTATTCTAATCGAGCATTTTCTAAAGCTGCTTCCAAACGAGCGATAGTTGCTCTTTGAGCTTCTATTTCTCTAGCTTTTTCAGCCTGTAAGCGATTGATATTTGCTTGTTGTGCTGTAGCTTCAGTGGCTTTTTCAACCTGTAATCGATTGATATTTGCTTGTTGTGCTTTGATTTCGGTAGTTTTTTCAGCCTGTAAGCGAGCAACACTGGCTTTTTGAGCTTCAATATCTCCTTGTTTTGCACCTGCTTTCACCAAAGCAAGATTAGCTTGAGCGACTCTTACAGCTTCCCTTGCTTCCTTAAAAGCAGCCATAAGCTTGTCTCGATTATCTAAAATCGCGATTACTTGGTCTTTTTTGACTTTATCTCCTTGCTTTATAAGTAACTGCTCAACTCGACTTCCTTCGGGTCCCATCGATGGTGCGGAAAGCTGAATTACTTCTCCCTTGGGTTCTAGTCTCCCTAACGCTGTCACAGTCTCGACTTTCGGAACTGCTGGGACTGGGATTTGTGGTTTCTGAGCAACTTGCTCACCCACAAACCGTTGCAGGGTATAGATACTAGCTCCACCCATAGCAAAAGCTGCAACTGTTACTGCTATCTGTGACGGACGAGCAAGTTCGGGAGAAGTTGAATTATTTAGATAACGATTATCTTGCATGGCATCCCAGAAAATACTGAATTTTGATGGTTTCTTACTAATAATACAGTTAAACTAAACCGAGTAGTTTAGTTTTGATTATGATAAATTTTGCGGATGCACCAATGTTTTTTGAGGTTTCTCTAATTTTTCTGCAAAAAATGATACGGTTTTAGTCGGAAAAGATAGCAATTTTTAGTAGAAAGAGGAAGAAGATAGAGTAAATGTCTGGTGCCAGGATACCCCATTCTTATAGTTTTGTTTCGGTTTTACTTTATCTCAACAAAAATGCTCAATTACAGCTAAAAAAAAGTCAAAAATGGAACTATTAAAACTTGGTGAAGTTCGTACTGAAAATTCAAAAGACAAAGTAGAGCAGATTCTACAAGGAGCAATGCAAGAATTTTTAGTACATGGCTATGCTGGTACGAGCATGGATAGAATTGCAGCATCGGGGGGTATTTCCAAAGCAACTGTCTACAGTCACTTTCAAGATAAGCAAGGACTTTTCAAAGCATTAGTAGAAAGGTTAGCGAAAGAAAGATTCAAGTCAGTTTTTGGCACCGAGGATTTAGTTGGAGAACCCAAAAAGGTACTGCACGAGTTAGCAGTAAAAGCATTGGACGGAATGCTTAAAGATGATGAATATATGGCGTTTATGCGGGTATTAATTGGAGAATCCGAGCGTTTTCCAGAAGTAGCTCAATATTGCGTTTCGATATTAGTAAAACCCACTGTAGATACTCTTCAGCGTTACTTAGCATCTCATCAGGAACTAAATATTTCAGACCCAGAAGCAACAGCAAGAATTATTGTTGGGTCATTAGTAAACTTTATGATGACTCAAAAAAAGAAGCATGGTGCGGAGATTTTACCAATGGATAGTCATCGGATAATAGATAGTTTGATAGATTTATTATTGGGAGTTAGGAGTTAGGAGT
>CAKZYM010000377.1 GCA_937884685.1 uncultured Calothrix sp. | reverse complement strand
CACCAAAAGTATTAGAATTACCTACAGACCACCCAAGACCAGCAATTCAAACTTTCCGGGGTGCAAGCTACTCATTCAAGTTATCAAAAGAATTATCCGCAGCTTTAAATAAGTTAAGCCAGCAGCAGGGAAGTACATTATTTATGACCCTGTTAGCAGGATTCCAAACACTACTATGGCGTTATACAGCCCAAGAAGATATTGTAGTTGGTTCGCCGATTGCTAACCGTAATCGAGCAGAAATTGAGGGGTTAATTGGATTTTTTGTCAATACCCTGGTGTTGAGAACTAACTTAGCAGGAAATCCCAGCTTTGAAGAACTACTAAAACGGGTGCGAGAGGTAGCATTAGGAGCTTATGGACATCAAGATTTACCTTTTGAGTTGTTAGTTGAGCAACTCAAAGTAGAGCGTTCTTTAAGTCATGCACCACTATTTCAAGTAATGTTTGTGCTTCAAAATGCTCCAATGTCGGCTTTAGAGTTGCCTAGTTTGACTTTAACTCCCTTAGAAGGCGATAGTCATACAGCTAAGTTTGACTTAACTCTACAAATGACAGAAACCGAGTCGGGATTGATTGGAAACTTAGAATACAATACTGATTTATTTGAAGACAGTTCTATACAAAGAATGGCTGTTCATTTACAAATGTTGCTTAAAGGGATTGTTGCTAATCCGCAGCAGCGTTTGTCAGAGTTACCATTGTTGTTAGAATCTGAGCAGCATCAATTGCTACGGGAGTGGAATAATACAAAAGTAGAGTATCCTCTTTCATGTATCCATGAATTATTTGAAGCCCAGGTAGAAAAAACCCCGCTATCGTTGGCAGTAGTTTTTGAAGACCTACATTTAACCTACCGCGAATTAAATAAAAGAGCCAATCAACTAGCACATCACTTGCGCTCGCTGGGAGTAAAACCAGAGGTACTGGTAGGTATTTGTGTTGAGCGTTCACTTGATATGGTCATCGGACTATTAGCCATCCTCAAAGCAGGTGGTGCATATGTACCCTTAGACCCTAACTATCCAAAAGAACGCTTGGCTTATATGTTAGAAGACTCCCAAACAAGGGTATTGCTAACACAACAATATTTATTAGAAAGTCTACCTTCTCATCAAGCTCAAGTAGTTTGCATCGATAGTAACTGGGAACAAATCGCCTCGGAAAGCACAGAGAATCCTGCATCAAAGACCAAAATTGATAATCTTGTTTACGTAATTTATACTTCCGGTTCTACAGGTAAGCCCAAAGGTGCGATGAATAGCCATAAGGGAATTTGCAATCGCTTATTGTGGATGCAAGATAGTTACCAATTAACGTCAGCAGATGCCGTTTTACAGAAAACTCCCTTCAGTTTCGACGTATCTGTGTGGGAGTTTTTCTGGACTTTAATTACAGGCGCGCGTTTGGTAGTAGCTCAACCAGAAGGACATCGAGACCCCAACTACTTAGTCAACTTAATTAGAAAGCAGCGAGTTACTACTTTACATTTTGTGCCATCAATGCTGCAAGCATTTCTGGAGGCAGAAGGTTTAGAAAAATGTCAATCTCTGGTACGAGTAATAGCAAGTGGCGAGGCACTTCCAGCCCAACTGCAAGAACGGTTCTTTAATCGACTTAATGCTCAACTGCATAATCTTTACGGTCCAACAGAAGCTGCTGTAGATGTTACTTATTGGCAGTGTAAAAAAGATAATCTTAGTGACCAAAGTATAGTACCTATTGGTCAACCAATTGCTAATATTCAAATTCATATACTTGATAAATATCTTAAACCTGTTCCAATGGGTGTAACGGGTGAAGTTTATATTGGTGGTGTGGGAGTAGCTAGGGGTTACTTAAACCGTCCGGACTTGAGTGCGGAGAAATTTATCCCGAATCCCTTTAGTACACAAGCAACACGTCTGTATAAAACTGGGGATTTAGCACGGTATCTGCCGAGTGGAGATATAGAGTACATTGGTCGGATTAATAATCAAGTAAAAGTACGTGGTTTCCGTATTGAATTGGGAGAAATTGAGGCGGTAATTAGCCAATACCCAGGAGTACGAGAAACAGTAGTTGTAGTAAAGGAAGATTTAGCAAATTCTCAACGAATAGTCGCTTATGTAGTTGCTCAAATAGAGCAAACACTGGCAATTTCTGAGCTACGTAACTTTTTAGAGTTAAAGTTACCAAACTACATGGTGCCAGCGGCTTTTGTTACATTAGAGTCACTCCCACTAACACCAAATGGTAAAGTTGACCGTAAGGCATTGCCGATACCCGACCAAGTACGCCCTGAATTAGAGGCAGTTTATCTACCACCTCAAACTGAGGTAGAAAGAACTATTGCTAATATTTGGCAAGAAATTCTTTGTATTGAAGAAATTGGTATTCACGACAATTTCTTTGAACTAGGCGGTAATTCATTGCTTTTAATTCAAGTTCATAGCAAGTTACAAAAGATATATCAGCAACTTTCATTAGTTGATATTTTTCAATATCCAACCATCAACTATTTAGCCAAGTATTTAACTCAAAAACAAGACAGAGAAAAATCTGTTAAAGACAATGCTCGTCCAAATAAAAGTCGTACAGCTTCAATAAATCGTCGTAAACAAGCACGACGATCTTATCGAACTGCAAAACAAAAGTAAAGTAAATCTTAGCGACAACAAAAAGTTGAAAAATATGGATATAGATAACAATTTAATTAACAGCATTGATGATCGGGATGAAATTGCTATCATCGGTATGGCAGGTCGTTTTCCTGATGCAAAAAATTTCGATAGTTTTTGGCGAAACCTACAAAATGGGGTAGAATCAGTTCGTTTTTTTTCTGATGAAGAATTAGCATCTACAGGAGTAGATTCGGCATTATTGGACGACCATCAATATGTGAAGGCGGGTACTACATTAGAAGATATAGAGCTATTTGATGCTTCATTTTTCGACTTTACCCCCAGAGACGCAGAAATTACAGATCCACAACGTCGTATTTTCATAGAATGTGTTTGGCAAGCTTTAGAAAATGCTGGTTATGATTCAGAAACTTACAATGGTCAAATAGGTGTTTTTGCTGGTACTGCTTTCAGTAATTATTTCTTATTAAATTTATATTCAAATCATGATTTTATAAAATCAGCCGATACGTACTCAATTAGTATTGCTAATGATAAAGACTTCCTACCTACACAAATTTCTTATAAATTAAATTTTAAAGGACCAAGTATAAATGTTCAGACCACCTGCTCTACATCATTAGTGGCAGTCCATTTAGCCTGTCAAAGTTTGTTAAATGGCGAAAGCGATATTGCACTTGCGGGTGGTGTTTCGATACAAGTTCCACAGAAAACTGGTTATTTGTATCAAGAAGGAGGGATTCATTCTCCTGATGGACATTGTCGAGCCTTTGATGCTCAAGCTCAAGGAACTATTTCTGGTAACGGTTTGGGTGTAGTGGTCTTGAAGCGAATGGAAGATGCTATAGTTGACGGTGACTGTATTTATGCTGTAATCAAAGCTTCAGATATCAATAAAGATGGTTCTTTGAAGGTTGGATATACGGCTCCGAGTGTTGATGGTCAAAGAGAGGTGATTTTAGAAGCGCTAGCTTTAGCTGGGGTTGAACCAGAAACCATCAATTATATTGAAGCACACGGAACAGGAACCCCTTTGGGAGACCCGATTGAAATCACTGCTCTTACACAAGCATTCCGTTCCAGTACAGATAACA
>CAKZYM010000376.1 GCA_937884685.1 uncultured Calothrix sp. | reverse complement strand
GAGTTAGGAGTGAAGAGTTAGGAATTAAGAATGTAGTGGGAGCGAAACGCTCTCTACATACAATAAGCTTGTGACTCCCTTCCAAAATAAGCTTGTGAATTCTAGCTTCTCCTCCTCATTACCCATTACCCATTACCCATTACCCATTACCCATTACCCATCCCCAATGCCCTAAATCATTAATAATCTTGATAATCCTTTATCTAATCGCTCCCTTTCCCCGAATTCGGATATACACTAACGGGGGAAAGCTAGTGTAGATAGAGGATTTTTTGTGCGCCTGTTGACAACGGTTGTAGCTTTACGTTGCTATTTGGACAGACGACCTTGGCAAAGCGAGCCTTTGCATTCTGAGGAGCCGCTACCCCTTGAAATGACAACTCGTCTCCAAACAGCAGTAGGCTTGGTTCCCACAATGGGAGCTTTACATCAGGGACATTTAAGCTTGATTGAACGGGCGCGGCAAGAAAATGCTATTGTCATAGTCAGTATTTTTGTCAATCCCCTCCAATTTGGTCCTAACGAAGATTACGAAGATTATCCCCGTACTTTGGAACAGGACAAAAAGTTCTGCAAAGAAGCCGGGGTAAATGCTATGTTTGTACCTAATCCGGAAGAGATTGGGGTTGCCCGGAAGTATATACAAGATTCAATTGTTACACAAGTGACTCCCTCATCTGATATGATATCAGGCTTGTGTGGTCGTACTCGGCTAGGACATTTTCAGGGTGTGGCTACTATCGTCACCAAGCTTTTTAATTTGGTGCAGCCAGACCGGGCTTACTTTGGTCAAAAGGATGGTCAACAGCTAGCAATCATTAAACGGCTAGTTAAGGATCTTAATTTTCCCATAGAAATCGTCGCTTGCCCAATCGTCAGGGAAGCGAATGGCCTTGCTTTAAGTTCCCGCAACCAATATTTAACTGCTAGTCAAAAACAGCAAGCTGCTGTTTTATATCGTGGCTTGCAAAAAGCTCGTGCTGTTTTTCACGATGGAATTCGTAAAAGCAGCATCCTGATTGAAGCTGTTTGTAAAGAAATAGCAATGGTCACTACTGTATCTGTGGAATATATTGAATTGATTGAACCTACTACGTTAATACCGTTAGATGAAATTAAGGAGGAAGGTATGATTGCGATCGCCGCTCATCTTGGCTCTACACGATTGATTGATAACATTGTTTTACGCGATCGCCAACCGATAATCGCCATTGATGGACCCGCAGGTGCCGGTAAATCTACCGTAGCTCGTCAAGTTGCAGCGAAATTAGGGCTTGTATTTCTAGATACAGGTGCTATGTACCGTGCCGTTACGTGGCTGATATTGCAAAAGGGAATTCCTCTCAATGATGAATGTGCGATTGCTGAGTTGGCTAATAGTTGTTCGATAAGATTAACTCCCAGCGAAGATTTGAAATCTCCAGTGAGGGTTTGGATTAATGATAATGACGTTACAACAAAAATTCGGACAGCCGAAGTAACATCAAAAGTATCGGCAATTGCAGCACAAAGCGCAGTACGTCAAGCTTTAGTAAAACAACAGCAAAGCTGGGGTAAAGAAGGAGGTTTGGTTGCAGAAGGACGTGATATTGGGACTCAAGTTTTTCCCGATGCTGAAGTCAAAATCTTCTTAACTGCAACAGTTTCAGAACGCGCACGTCGTCGTCAGCAAGACTACAAAAAACAAGGACAACCCGAAGTTAGCCTTGAGGAACTCGAAGCTAGCATTAAAGAACGTGACTGGAAAGACAGTACCCGGCTAGTTTCACCACTCATGAAAGCAGCAGATGCCATAGAAGTAGTTTCCGATGGCTTAACCATCGACCAAGTAACAACAGGAATAGTGAATCTTTATAAACAATGCTTGACCCATTCATAGCCACGATGGATATTTAGCATTTATTTTTCGCTTAGAGATATTAGAGAGACCACTTTCTATTTTGGCATCATAAAGAAACTCTGTCATCCTTTTAGGGGGATAGAGTTCTCCTTATTTATAATTACAGGTAAAAAATCTTCTGTTAGCGCTTTTGATGGTGACGGAAGAATATCATTTGGATATTTAATAGAATTGAAAAGGAAAAAATATCTTTTTATGGAGTAACTTACACAGAAAGGAGGGTTGCTTGAGTTACGCAATAGCACTAAGCTATATGGGGTAGGGGGGGATTTTGAGTGGAAACTGGAGTTTCATATCCAAGTTTTGCAATTAATTCACTAACAGGAAAGATGCTTCCCCACACTTCCTACTAGACATATAAAAGATAAGCCTTCTCTCTAGATATCATGTTCAAAAAAATTGCTGCTAAGCTAAAAACTAATTTCCCCGCACCAGAAGTACAAGCTCACTGTGATGGACCTTGCGGAGTTTATGACCCCTCTTCCGCTAGAATCACAGCAGAAGCAGTAGTGTCCATGACCAAGAAACTCATGGACTTAGAGCATCCACCTGCTGGTGATAAAGCAGCAACGATTGCTTACAACAACACCTTTTCTCGCTACGTTGCCATTAAAGAAGAACAAGCTCAAAAAACCAAAGAAGATTTATTAATTCTTTGGACAGATTATTTCAAGCCAGTACACCTCGAAAAGTATCCTGACTTGCACGACACCTTCTGGAAAGCAACAAAACTTTGTTCTGCTTGTAAAGTAGAAGTTAGCCTCGACCATGCAAACGAATTAATGGCAGCGGTTGAAAAAATTCACAACATGTTCTGGGCTACCAAAGACCGCAATGTTGCTTGGTACAAAGCTAGCTAACACAGAATTAATAATTAATTCAAAATTAATTCAAGCCAATTTTTTTCAAGCCAGTAATTGCCAAAATGCCGAAAAAGCCTTCAAACTGGCTGTGTAAGCAATGAACGAGGAATTTAAAACACTCATTAAATTGCTCAAGCTGCTTCTAGGGATACAA
Organism: uncultured Calothrix sp.; assembly: GCA_937884685.1. GTDB lineage: Bacteria > Cyanobacteriota > Cyanobacteriia > Cyanobacteriales > Nostocaceae > Rivularia. The sequence goes on along the minus strand of CAKZYM010000376.1, from coordinate 949 downwards.
AAGAGAATGCGCGTCAGTGGTTCTTCAATGCTTCCCGAGCTTCAGCCAGGGGAAGAAATATTATTTGACCCAAAAGCTTATCGGTACAAAACACCAAAGGTAGGAGATATCGTGGTTGCACGTCATCCCTACCAACCTATACAAATAATCAAAAGAGTGGCTGTAGTACTTGAAGATGGTTCTTGTTTTCTGATAGGAGACAATACTTCTTCAAGTACTGACAGTCGCTCCTACGGTTTTATCCCTTTAAAAAAAATTCTGGGAAAAGTTACATCAAAATTCCCGTAATCAGTTAACAGTGAGCAGTTATCAGCGGAAATTGCGGTCTTGGGGAGCCATTGCGGTCTTGGGGTTTCCCCAAGTGGAGCAAATGGCGTGGTTTCCCCCATGTAAGCGGAGCTTTCTCGTAGAGTGCAAATTTCCAAGAGAGTGAACAGTTAACAGTAATTAAATAAATATATAAAAATCTATGAATAGTACGGAATTAGGACAATATATTGAAGCGACTGAAAGCATATCTAAGCCTTGGCTGTTGATACAGTTACGTCTTCTAAAGCTAGAAGAGAAGCGAGCCGATATTTCAGAAAACGAATACGCTGAGAATCTCCAAGATATCCATGAAGATTTAATGAATTTAGGAGAATGGTGGATTGGGATAGAAGACAAAGTATTTTGACAGCGACCAACAAATCATAAATAATTATAAACATTAAGAATAAATAACTAGTAACTGATGACTGTTAGCTGTATGTACCCTCGGGAAACGCTAACACTGTTCACTGTTAACTGTTCACTCTCTTGGAAATTTGCTCATGGGGGAAACCACGCCATTTGCTCCACTTGGGGAAACCCCAAGACCGCAATGGCTCCCCAAGACCGCAATTTCCGCTGTTAACTGTTCACTGTTCACTGAAATGGATTATCGGGATGCAGGGGTTGATGTTGAAGC
>CAKZYM010000375.1 GCA_937884685.1 uncultured Calothrix sp. | reverse complement strand
GTCTGCTGCAATTATCAAGTTTTACAAGAACAAATATTGCAGCAGCTACAACAAGTTTTAGGAAATAACTGTTTGTTGCAAGAGGTATATTTACCTCCTCAAGTAAGAAGTCTATACAGTACAATTCACAGTAAAATATCTGAAACAAATTTACACAAAACTGCGAACCGACCCAAGACAGCATTAATGATTTTGGGTTTGGAATCAGTTAATGAAATTGATGATTTATTAAGCAGCATTAATCAAGTAAGAGATGAATTTCGCAAAAAACATCCTTTTCCAATGGTGCTATGGGTAAACGAAGAATTATTACGAAAACTCCGAAGATTAGCACCAGATTTTGCAAGCTGGGCTGCTACACCAATTAAATTTGGAATGACGACGGTACAATTACAGCAATTTTTACAACAAGAAACCGATTCATTATTCACCACAGTTTTAAATATTGCTTTTTCCAGGGAACAAGAACCTCAAATTATTAAAGAAAATCAATGCAGTAATAAATACTGTTTGATTAAAAAATCTCAACAACCAGGAGATAATTACAAAGAGTCGTCCGAAAATTACTGTCAATGTACCTTAGAACAAATTTGGTTGCATAAAAATGAATTACATTATGCAATTAAAGATTTACAGACTCGTGGAATTAACTTAACTCCAGAACTAGAAGCTAGTTTAGAATTTGTGTTTGGTTTAGACGAATACGTAAAAGACCGAATTGAGAAAGCAATAAAACACTTTCGGAACAGTTACCAGTTAACAGTTAACAGTGAACAATTATCAATTAACAGTGATAAATCATCAATCATAAATAATCGAAAGATACAAGAACAAGAAATAGAAGTTTCTTCTCCTTGTCCCCTTGTCCCCTTGTCTCCCTCTTCCCCCTCTTCCCTCTCTCCCTCTCCCCATCTCCTCCACCAAGGGGTAATCCTCTTCTACCTGGGTTTATGCTTTTACCGTTTAGCTGAGCGAAATCATGGGGAACAGTATGGAAATTGGCAATTTGCTGTGGGTTATTTTCAAAAATGTTTGGAAGTATTTGAATTAGCTGAACGTCCGATGTTAGTAGCGCAATTTATCGGACAATTAAGCGAAGTTTTACAACAGCTTGAGGATTGGAATCAGTTACGGGTTGTTGCTCATAAGTCTTTGGAACTTCATCAACGATATGGTAGCTATACTCAACTTGCTTGCGACTGTGGTTATTTAGCTGATGTTGCTTTGCATGAATTACAGTGGAAACAAGCAAGTAAATATGCTCAAGCTTCGCTGTTTTATTTGGCTGAAGCTAAGACTAATCACAAAGCACATCACGCTTTATTTCCGCTACTTTTAGAGCAGGTTTATCAGTTGGTTTTGGTAAAATCTCTACAATTTATGGGAGAGGAAAAAGTAGCACAGCAACATTTAGAAAATGCCAGTAAAAAGTTATCGATAGCTTTAGAAAACAGCGATTATCGTTATGATGTTCATCGCTATATTCGAATTTTGCGACGGTTAAGATGGCTTTATTATGAATCTGGAAAATATTTAGAAGCTTTTTTTATTCGTCGTGAAAGACGTTCGGTACAACAGCAATATGGTTTGCGAGCTTTTATCGGTGCAGGTAGGTTACAACCTCAAAGAAAAGCAAAAAATCCGGTTTTAGTTTCACCGACAAAAAATTCTCACGTTGCTTTAGAAATCACAGCTTCTGGAAGGGAACGGGATATTAATTTATTAATTGGAAAAATTAGCCGTTCCGATAAAAAATTAACTTTGATTCATGGTGAGTCGGGAGTTGGTAAAAGTTCTATTGTTAATGCTGGGTTGGTTCCTGCTTTGCAAAATAGACCGATTGGGGACCAAATTGCGGTTCCGGTGGTGCTACAAGTTTATACTGATTGGGTTCGTGAATTGGGTAAGTCTTTGAGTGAAGCTATGTTTATAGATAACACAGTTGCTCAATATAATTATGGTAAGGAATTAAATAATTACACTTATGCAGCTACACCAATTACAATCACTAGTATTTTAGAAAAATTACGAGAAAATGCGAATAATAATCTGATAACTGTTTTGATTTTTGACCAGTTAGAAGAGTTTTTCTTTGTGAATACAGATAGAAGTCAAAAGGAAGACTTTGATAATTTTATCTGTGAATGTCTAAATATTCCTTTTGTAAAAATCATTTTTTCGTTGAGGGAGGATTATTTGCATCATTTGCTAGATTTAAAACGTTTAGCAAGACAAGATTCTATTAGTAATAATATTTTAGATAAGGATATTCGCTATCAAGTTAATAATCTTTCTGGGTCAGATGCTAAAAGCTTAATTAAAAAGCTAACAGAGCGCTCTGAATATAATATAGAACCAGCTTTAATTGATAGTTTAGTAGAAGATTTGTCATCAGAAATAGGAGAAGTTCGTCCTATTGAATTACAGGTAGTAGGGGCACAACTTCAAGACGAGAATATTACTACTTTAGCTAAATACGAACCTTATCGACCGAATAAACTAATTGAACGATATATCAAGGAAATTATTAAAGATTGCGGTTCTGAAAATGAAGAGGCTGCTTTATTAGTTCTATATTTACTGACTGATGAAAATCATAAAATACCTTTTAAAACTAAGGCTGAATTAAAAGCAGAATTATCCGAATTTGAATCAGCAGAAAAACTAGAATTAGAATTAGTATTGGAAATTTTAGTTCGTTCTGGATTGGTTGTATTATTTGCCGACATCACCGAACGCTATCAATTGATTCACGATTATTTAGTTAATTTAATTCGTTCTTTTCAACAGGAAGAATTAATTCAAACTCAATTAACACAGTTAAGAAATCAGGTTCAGCAAAGAGAAACAGAAATTACTCGACTTCACAGCGAACTCAGAAAGAAAAAAGAAGCAAAAATATTTGATAATCAACCATCACAACACCTAGACTTATTTACAGAATTAAAAGAACTCCGCAAACGTGACGAATTAAGTCGGAGGTCAATCGAACAATTATCAGCAGAATTAGAACAGCAAAAATTACAAGCTCAATTAGCAGAAAGTCAACAGCAGCAAAAACTAAGTGAAGTCAAAGTTAATCGTTCTTTGAAAATCGCTCTTGCAGGTTCTGCTACTGCTATTTTAGCTCTCACTGCTTCGACAATAATGTCAGTTTATTTATGGAGACAAGCTCTAATCAGCGAAATTCAAGCCATCAGCGCATCAGCAGAAGAACTTGCTTCTTCCGGTAAGGATTTTGATGCTTTAAGACAAGGTTTAAAAGCCGCAAATAAATTTAAAGCTGCATTGTTACCAGATGCTTATACAAGAGCGCAGGTAATCACAGCTTTACATCAAGTAGTTCCAAAAATTAAAGAAACAGAAACAATATCCGGACATTTATCTGGAGTTAATAGCGTTGCTTTTAGTGCGTATAACTCTTTAATTGCTTCCGCTAGTGCTGATAATACTGTTAAATTATGGTACCCAAATGGTAAATTTTTCCGTACTTTATCAGGACATAGCGATGTAGTTAATAGCGTTACTTTTAGTCCAGATGGAAGAACAATTGCTTCTGCTTCTCAGGATAAAACTATTAAGCTTTGGACTTTAGATGGTAGAGCTAGTTTAACTTTATCCGGTCATACCGATGTCGTTAACAGCGTTGCTTTTAATCCTAAAGGTCGAATAATTGCTTCTGGAAGTACCGATAACACTATTAAACTTTGGAATCCTCAAGGTCAATTAATTAAAACACTTTTCGGTCATAAAGATGCAGTTTTGCAAGTTGCTTTTTCTCCTGACGGTCAAATTCTGGCTTCCGTAAGTAGCGATAGAACAATCAAACTTTGGGATAATAACGGTAAAAATATTCGTACTATTAGCGGACATCGGGATGCAATTACTAGTATTGCTTGGTCTAATAATGGTAAAGTAATTGCTTCAGCAAGTTTGGATAACACAGTTAAATTGTGGAACCCTCAAGGGACATTATTAAAAGTAATAAAAGCGCATTCAGAAGCTGTTACTACTGTTAAATTTAGCCCCGATAATCAAATTATCAGTACGGTAAGCACCGACGGAACCGTTAAACTTTGGCGTTGGAAAGATGGGATACTATTAGGAACCCTTAAAGGACACAAAAATTGGGTAAATGATATTAGTTTCAGCCCCGATAATCAAACCCTGGCTTCTGCTAGTCGAGATAAAACGGTAAAACTTTGGTCTTGGCAAGATTTATTATTAGGAAACTTAAAGACTCATAATAAAGCTGTAACTAGCGTTAGTTTTTCTCCCAATAGTAATTTGATTGCTTCTGCTAGCGTTGATAAGACTATTAAGCTATGGACTAGTAACGGTAAGCAAATCAAAACTTTACAGCCAAATCAACAAGAAATTTGGGATGTGAGTTTTAGCCCCGACGGTAAAATTATCGCATCCGCTGGCAAGGATAAAACTATTAAACTATGGCTAAATTACGGTGAATTAATTAAAAAAATTCCCGCTCACAATGATGTCATATTAAGTTTAGCTTGGTCTAATAATGGTAATATTTTTGCTTCCGGGAGTAAAGATAAAACTGTTAAATTATGGCGTAGGAATGGTGAATTAATTACTACTCTGAAAGGACATCAGCAAGCTGTAAACTGGGTCAGTTTTAATCGTGATGGAAATCTGATTGCTTCTGCTAGCGATGATAATACAGTTAAAATTTGGCACAAATCAGGTAAATTATTACATACATTAACCGAACACAAAAGTCCTGTATTTGGTCTTTCTTGGTCTAAGAAAAATAATATTCTTGCTTCAGCGAGCCTTGATGGTACCGTAAAATTGTGGAATAAAAAAGGTCAATTACAGCAAACATTAACTGTAGAAGGTGAAGAATTCACGGGTGTAACCTTTAGTCCCGACGGTAAATTATTAGCAGCGACTAGCGAAGATAAAGTTAAACTTTGGCAGCGTGATGGTACATTATTAATTACTTTAAAAGCTGATAGAGAAGAATTTACCAGTATTAGTTTTAGTCCTGATGGTAAAAACTTGTTGAGTGGGACTAATAGAGGAACAATAATTGTAAGGGATTTAGATAATTTGACTTTGGAAAAATTACGGATTAAAGGATGCGATGCTTTGGAAGATTATGGAAATGTAAGTGAAGGTTTATGTTTAAAAAAAGAATTATAAGGACGTAAATAAAGCAATAAAAAATAAAATAGGGAACAGGGAATCAAAATATTATTTACTTACTGTTTAAATCGCAATTACACATCGAGCATTAACTATCTTTTCCTAAACTTTTTCACGAATGTTTCTCAAAATCAAATATGTCCTAGCACTAAAAATACGGTTTAATTTTTCGTTCGGTTCAATTTCTATTAAAAAATTATCAAATATTAACTTACGTAAACCATTTTTTTTGTCTCTGATTCTAGTTTGATAAAGATTTACTTCACAATCTTTTTCTACTTCTTGTAAAAGCTGATTCCATGCATCTTTCTTTTTCGCTTCCGAAGCTTCATAACTTAATTGAGATAGTTCCTTGACTAATTCTTCAAGGTCGCTAGGATTAATAAAATATTTTTTCGTAAATAATTTTTTCCCAACTTGTTTTAACTGTTTATCTATCAATTTACTTTTATTTTCCAACTTTCTAATTCCCGTATCATTTTCGGGTGGCTTATAAATTTTAGCCCCACGATACTGGACAAAAGTAGAACTTTTAATTAATTCCTCTCGACATGTTTCTACTATAGTTTTATCTGACGAATAGTAGCACTTCTCCAGTGCAACTGCTAAGTCCTGACTAACTTGTTTGCTATTCTTTATTTCATCAATAACTACTTGAAGAGCTTGCCAATTTTGTTTTGTCGAATCATAGGCTGCATCTTCTGTTAAATCCTGCCAAATAACTTTAAATAGTGTAATTAAAAAAGATTCAGTCATGAAAGCAGTATTTTTTTATTAAGTACAAATTATATTTCCAATCTATACTAAAAAAAAATAAAAGACTTACGTGATATAACTGAATATTTCCATGGATAAATTCACCTATAGAACCTCATCTCTATCCCCTAATTAAGGAGTAACCATAAACTATCTCTTCTTCTAAACAAGCACAGGGGTGTCCTTACCACTTCTCCTCTCATTCTTAAAGCTACGGTTTCCATACTAATTCCCTTCTCCTTAATAAGTCGAGGGGTGTCCGCTAGAACGGGTGATGTTTAATACTATGTATTAAAAAATATAGCGTAGGATAAGTGACATATAAGTCATACCCTACGCTTCAAAATTGTGAAATTTGAACCTTTAACTTCTGACCCTTAGCTTAATTAATTACTCCCTGGTGTAGCTTCTGTAGTTGCTGCTGGTTTTTGCTCTTGTTGATATTGAGGAAATTGGAGTTGTTTAGCAAGGTATTGTCCTACTAATTGAGATGTTTGAGGATTGTAAATCCTGAGATAGTTCCAGTAATTTCCTAGCACCTGACGGACATAATTTTTTGTTTCAGGAAAGGGAATGGCTTCAACAAACTCGTCGGGGTCGTCTATGGGTAAGGTTTTTAACCATTTAGAAACATTTCCCGGACCTGCATTGTAGCTAGCCACTGCTAACAGAGAGCTATCTTGATATTGTTTGTGAGTACTGTCTAAATACCATGTACCGTACATGATATTGTCGTTGGGGTCTTCTAAACTAGTGCTTTCATAATTCACGTTAATTTGTGGAGCAATCCATTCTGCGGTAGTTGGTAGCACCTGCATTAAACCTGTAGCATTAGCAATAGATTTAATTCTTTCTTGGAACATTGATTCTTGACGTATCAGGGATACCACCAAAAAAGGATTAAGATTGCGTTCTTGAGACCATTGACTAATTAAATCAAAGTAAGGGAATGGATAACGAGCTTGCCAATACATATTTTTGCTGCTCAATTCCTGATATGCAGCTCTTTCGTCAGGTTCTTCCCTGTCTTCTAATTTAGCTACTATCGAAATTCCACCTACGTAATTTTCCCTAGCTAATTGCATTAAACCTTCAGTAAATTGTTCGGCTACTTTTGGCTGTGCTTTATTCTGAAATTCAGTTTCCCAGTGTAGCCAAGCGTCTCGTTTCTGTCCTAATAGATACAACTCTTTGAAAGTATTGGAACCCGCTGGTGGTAAAGGACGGATTCGGTCTTTCATTTCCGGACTCATGCTACGTAGAGTATTAAAATCACCTACGTCTAAACCCAAAGTGACAGCAGAACGCCATGAGTAGTAAGAGTAAGGAAATTTACTCACTACATATTCGTAAGCTTGTTTCGCTTCTGCTTCCTTACCAAGTTTTGTTAACCATTTACCAACCCAGAAACCTGCTCTGGGGGCCAAGATACTAGTAGGATTTTCTACAGGAACCGGCGCTCCCCATTCCCATGCAGCTTGATAATCACCTGCTTTTGCTTTTTGCTGCGCGACTTTCCAACGATACTCTGCTGCTTCTTCGGTGTTACCAAACTTGGTAATTAATAACCTTAAAGCATCTCTAGCACCAGAATTGTTATTTTGGGATTGCAAAATTTTCGCTTTTCTCTCCAATGCTTTCCCTGCTTGTTCGGGGAAATTAGCAATTACTTGGTCAAGAAAAGGTAAACTTTCGGTACCCGTTCTGGTTAGCTCTGCCAAACGTAACAAAGCCTTTCCAGCTTCTCTTTCACTGGGAAAATCGTTAAGTAGCTGTTGATAAGCCAATTGAGCCTGTTCTCTCTCTCCACTCAGCTGTAAACCTCTACCATTTCGGTAAATATTTTTTGCTGTAGGAGTGGCTTTTCCGTAAGAAGTCGCTGCTCTCCCGAACTCCTTGTTTTCCCAATACGCATTACCAATTGCTTCCCAATCTTCTGGTTTGAGGCTTGGTTCGTTAACAAGTTGGTTCAACACGGGAACAATTCCCGGTTGTTCAAAGGCATATTTCGCCAGAACTAACTGTAACTCTGGCTGATTGGGATTTTGTGCTAATCGTCCTCGAATAATTTCCCAGGTCAATGGATTAGAAGGAAATTCGGCAATTGCTTTATCTTGATATTCCTCGACTCCAATTAAATACAAAGCTTTAGCAGCAACTGGATTTTCGGAATATTCTTTAACAACAGCTTGCCTTTTATCGGAAGCTTTACCATTCTCGCCAAGAATACTATAGGCACGAGCCTGCTGTAATAAAACATAAGGCTTCAGAGCTTGATAGTCATTTTCCAGACCATCGAGTAATTCTAGAGCTTCCTTTGCTTGGTCTTTTACCAGCAAATCATCGGCTAAAAGATAACGAGCGCGATATTGTTCGATTGAAGACGAACCTTTGGCAATTTGTGCCAACTGGGCCGCACGTTTTTCTGGGGGTTGATTAACCAGAGGTAAAACAATAGATTTGGCTATGTTCGCTTCCGAAATAACCTCTTCTTGATTATTCCCACCAAAAAATCTCCCCAAATTTTTGCCAATTTGAGGGGCTGAAACCATAGCTCCAACCAGGAAGGCACAGATTCCTGCGCCCGCAATCAAAGAAATTTGTTTTTTCTGTAGCTTCTTCAGCATTGATACCCGCTGAGAATTTCACAAGAATATCTTGCACTTTAGCATCACTGGTGGTCAAATTAACCTATCTGATTTATCAATTTTGAATTTTTTATTAAAAAATCTTGGAAAAAGTTGTTAGTTTTTGGGATTGGGAATTGGGGATTGGGAATTGGGAAAAGCGAACAGAGAAGAAGTAGAAGTGAATAAATTAATTTTTTACTCCTAACTCCTAACTCCTAACTCCTAACTCCTAACTCCTAACTCCTAACTCCTAACTCCAAACTC
>CAKZYM010000374.1 GCA_937884685.1 uncultured Calothrix sp. | reverse complement strand
ACTTGAAAGCCGCTTCCAGATAGGATTTTAAGACTTGTGTGTACACCGTAGCCTTAATAAGGAGAGGGGAAGGGGTGAGGTTCCAAAAAACTTAATAAGAAAACCTTTAAAACCAAGGGTGAAAATATTGAAAAGAAAATCGAAGAGAAATAAATTTAAAAAACATCAACAACAGGAAGCAATTTATACCCCAGACAGTTTGTTGAGACATCCTTTAACATTGTTTAAACAAATGTGGTTTGACTTGCTAAGCTCTCGGGAACTTGCTTGGAGACTGTTAGTAAGAGATATCAGCGCTCAATATCGTCAGTCATTCTTAGGTGTAATTTGGGCTTTTATTCCACCGATAGTTATGGCTGCTGGATTCACTCTTGCTAGTCAAGCTAAGGTTATTAATATCGGAGAAACTGATTTACCTTATGCTGCTTATGTAATGTTTAGCACCGCTTTATGGCAAACTTTTGTAGAAGCAATCAACGGCCCAGTAAAAGCGGTAACGGTAGCTAAACCAATGTTAGCGAGAGTTAATTTTCCTAGAGAAGCATTAATATTAGCTAAATTAGGTGAAGTTTTCTTCAATTTTGCTATCAAGTTAATTTTAATAATCGGCTTATTTATTTGGTTTCGCGTTCCCGTTACTTGGACAGTAATTTTAGCACCGGTAGCTTTAGTTCATTTAATCTTTTTAGGTACCTTTATTGGTGTTTTGCTATCACCTCTAGGAGTTTTATATCAGGATGTCTCCAAAGGATTAACTTTACTAACGAGCTTTTGGCTGTTTTTAACCCCTGTGGTTTATCCAGTTCCAACTGAAGGAGTTTTCGGTAATATAGTAAAGCTAAATCCCGTTACTCCCTTACTTGTAACAACGCGAGAACTTGCAACCACGGGAATTATATCGGAACCCATAGGATTTTGGATAGTCAGTATTATTACTATCATCGGATTATTTGTCACCTGGGTTGGTTTTCGTTTAGCAATGCCTTTTGTGGTTGAAAGAGTAAGTTCTTAGTTCCTACATTATGACAAGTTTAATAGAAAGAGAAATTGATATCCAGCCCGAAGAACGTGAAGTAGTTGTTTCCATTGAAAATGTTTCTAAAAAGTTTTGTAGAGATTTAAAACGCTCTTTATTTTACGGTTTAAGAGACATTGCTTCCGAAGTTACTGGTGGTAAAAGAAAAAGCGATACTTTACGTAAAAATGAGTTTTGGGCAATTGATAATGTTAGCTTTAAATTGCATCGAGGTGAAGCTCTCGGTTTAGTCGGTTCTAATGGAGCCGGAAAAAGCACCATACTAAGAATTATTAGCGGTTTAATTAAACCCGATACTGGAACCGTAAGAGTGAAAGGTAGGGTTGCTCCTTTAATTGCTTTGGGAGCCGGATTTAATCCTATTTTATCGGGTCGGGAAAATATTTACGCGAATATGTCAATTCTCGGTTTAGAAACTGCTGAAATTGAAAAGAGATTTGATGAAGTTGTAGAATTCGCCGAAATTTCCGACGCAATTGATGCACCAGTTCAAACCTATAGTTCGGGAATGGCTGCACGATTGGGATTTGCTTGTGCAGTGCATATTGAACCCGACATTTTACTAATTGATGAAGTACTGGCTGTGGGTGATGTAAAATTTAAAATGAAATGCCATCGCAAGCTATCTGAACTACGCCAAAAAGGAACGGCATTTATTTTAGTTACCCATAATTCTCACAGCATTTTAAATATATGTGAAAGTTCTCTTTACTTAAAAAAAGGGCAATTAATTTCTTCCGGTGACACCGAGAAAGTAATTCGCAAATACGAAGAAGACCTTTGTTTGAGTGGAAAAGAAAATGCTTTGGGGAGTATGGTTTTACCTCCCAAACCGAAAGAAAAAAGCAATGGTCTAGATATAGTTTCATTGTGTTTTAAAGATGAGCAAGATAATAATCTAGAAACCTTATTTACTGGCGAGCCAGCATATTTAAGTGTAGAATGTAATTCTTACGAGCATATTAAAACTGCAAATTTGGGCATGTTAGTTACGGCATTGTCGGGAGGAGAAGGTCTGGTTTTATATATGACCTCTACTAGCGATAATCAAGAATTAGAAATTCCTATAGGAAAATCAGAAATACGCATGCATATGCCCTATTGCTCGATGATTCCTGGCGTATATAGCGCTAGAATTTATATTCGTAATGGCGTATATTCCTACGACATAGTTGAGTCTTTTAGATTCACAGTTAAAGCTAATAGAACTATTAGTAGATGCCAGTTTTATCAACCAAGACAATGGCAGGTTGTCAGCCAATAAAACATAGGGTTATAAAGAAATAGACGACAGTAAAAAAGAATATATCTAAAGTATTAGATATTAATAAAACCTCATAAAAAAATACATCTACTGACTGATTTATTATCAAATATATTTGTATTTTAATAGTTGAATATTTACATACAATTATTTCAATACACATATATTTTAGTTCAACAACATTTACTCTTTTTTCAATCTAAAACTTTTCATTTGGGTGTCTCGAAATGAACAACATCTTACTTAGCATCATTATTCCTACTTACAATAGACCTCAATTTTTACCTCGTGCAGTTAACAGTGCTTTGCAGCAAACTGTAGAAGAAGTAGAGGTGATTGTAGTTGACGATGGTTCCGAAGAGCCAGTTACTCTACCAAAACATTCTCAATTGAAAGTAATTAGACTATCTCAAAATAGCGGTAATGCAGTGGCTCGTAACGTAGGTTTAAAAGCTGCAAAGGGTCAATATGTGACTTACCTTGATGACGATGACCAATTATTGCCTAATATGGCGCAAGTATCTCTAGATGCTTTGAAAAATACTACATTACCTCAACCAGTTGCAGCCCTTTCTGGTTTAGAGGTCATCAAACCTGATGGTGAATTGATTGACAGACGCTTACCTCCAACTCTACCGCTTGGTTCTCATTTCTTTCTGGAAGATATTGAACCTGAAAAGTCTTATTTCTCCAAACAGACATTAGTTGTAGAAAGAGAACTACTGCTGGAAATTGGTGGTTACGACGAAACCTTCACTTCTCGGGTTCATACCGAGATGTTTTTAAGGCTCAATCCAGTCTGCTCAATTCTAGGTTTACCAACCGTTACCTATCAGCTTACTGCTCATGAAGGAGAGAGAATTTCTCGAAATCCAGCCCTACGTCAAGTGAATTTTGAGCGCTTGGTCAATAAGCATGAATCTCTGTTCAAACTGCACCCTAAAACCTTTGCTAGTTTCTTATGCGACCATGCAGAAAGGTCATTAGAACTTGGTCAGCCAAAAGCTGCGACTTTGAGTATATTACGAGCTATGAAACTGAATCTAAAGCCAACTTTAGTGCGAATCAAATCACTGTTAGCATATACGGTACGACACTACACCAAGCAAGTTGTTTTAAGAAGCTTTCAATAGAAACTGAAATAGTCAACAAAATTTGGTAATTGTCTGTCATGTATGTTATCCGAGGGTATCCTCAAATTTCTCAAACCTATCTTAAGACTGAGCTTGAAGAACTCTACAAGGACTACGGTACTGCTACTATTTATCGCAAACCTTCAGATGTTCCTCACAAGATTCACTATTCCTACCACCATTTAACTGAAAAGGACGCGATTAAAGAAGAAGAAGTAATAGATTATCATTAATAAGCCAGTTCTTGAAGACATAAAATAAGCTGGATTTTGGCAAACAAAAAAATACGATGTTTAATAACAGAAGCATGTACTTACCAGACTTTGGCATTCAGCTATTTAACAATAATTTAGTGACAAAGTTTTGAATTGCTTCTTAATTACCAATTATTAAAACAACATTTTATATCCGCTTTAATCCTTCACTAAAAATGAAAAAAATATTTTGAACAAGCTTAAATTATAGGTATCTACCAGATGATATATATGACCATAACTGTCATTTTTAATATTAATAAAAAAGTCTTTTAATTCAATATTTAAACATCAACAAGATATTGCATTGAATGTGAAATACTTGCTTATGAAAAGGCACTTAATATAAAAATGTATAGCTTGCCATATATATCAATTTAAAAGCAATTAAAACAAAAAATGGGTACATAACAATGCAAAAACTGGTTTCCGTAATTATTCCTTGTTTTAATGTCGAAAAGTGGGTAGGAGAAGCAATTGATAGCTGTTTAAAACAGACCTATCCTCATATCGAAATTATTGTAATTGATGATTGTTCTACAGATAAATCTGTGGAAATTATTAAAAGCTATGGGGATAAAATTATTTGGGAAAGTTTACCTGAAAATAAGGGTGGATGCTACGCAAGAAATCGAGGCTTTGCTTTATCGAAAGGAGAGTATATTCAATTTTTAGATGCGGATGATTTTATTTTACCAGATAAAATAGAAAGACAAATAAATTTTTTAGAAGAAACAGGAGCAGACGCTATCTACGGTGATTGGAGATTTCAAGGACATCAATCTAACGGGGTGATATTCCTCGAACAAATAGAAAAGCCTGGAGAGCAAGCAGATATTTTGGAATCTTTAATTATAAATTGGTGGACTGCGGTTGCGTCTTTGTTGTATAGAAGAACTGCTGTAGAGAAAAGTGGTGGATGGGATGAAGATTTCTTGGCTGCACAAGATAGAGATTTTTTAATTTCAGTAGTAATGGCTGGTGCAAAAGTGGTTTATCAACCTGGCTGTTATTCAATATATAGAAGATACGGTAATGTTACAGTCTCGACTCGTTCAAAACTAAGTTGGGTAGAAAATCACTGCAAAGTTTTACAAAAAGTAGAAAAAAAATTATTAGAACAATATCAACAAAATATTCCAATTAATTATTGCCGTGCATTAGCACATGGCTACTTTGAATTAGCTAGAGATTACATGTATATAGATTATCCGGAATACTTACGATTTTCAAAGAAATCCTTAACCTTATTTCCTGACTTTAAACGTAACACTAAAATACCTATGTACAAGTTAGTCCAAGATATTTGTGGGTTTCGGCTTTGCGAGAAAATTGTTAGTTGTATATTACTTTTAAAGGCATATATAGACTATAAAATCAATCCCCGCACCTCAAAATTTCACAGCTAAACTCCATCTGTTGTGATAAAAATGGTAATATACTTGCATTTTAGGATGAGCTTCATGGATAGAGGAAAAATAGTTGCAATTATTACTGGTGTGATTTCTATACTTTTAGCTGTTGCTTATCTTGTAGTCGTGCAAATTCTCGACTTTCGAGGAGAAATGAAACCCGCACCGATTACTCAAGTCGAAACTCACAATACAATAGTTAGTGTTAATGCATTGAAAGATTCTGAAATAGAAAGAATTAATAAGTAGCAAGTAGTAAATAAGAAAAATCTTTAGTAATACTGATATCTTGCACCATTCTCAACAATCACCTTGGAATAAATTCCAAGGCTCAAAAACAAAGTCAGATTTATCTGACTGAGCAGAATTTTTAGGTGATTATAGTGCGTTTTAACGTACTTTGTATATGAGCCTCGGAATTGATTCCGAGGCGGGTATTCGGGCTTAACAAGAATGGTGCAAGATTTAATATAAATCTGACTGGGTAAGGGTTTTAGTGCGTTTCAACGTACTTTGTATATCAGCCTTGTAATTGATTCCAAGGTGGTTTTTGCGAGTGGTGCTGTTCGGTTAGGTAATATAGATTTTTTTTGATTACAGGACTTAGCGGTACATAAATTCTGGACTACCCAGGATAATAACAGCTCGTTGATTGGGGGGACTGCTGTTTATTACTTCTTGGGTTCTGGGTGAGAAGTTATTTCCTAGAGTGTTTGTCAATTCTGTGGAGTCAACTGGTTTATTAGGACGACGGGGTTGATTTTGTTTATTATTTCTATTTCTATTTCTGTTTTTTAATCCCCCTCTACCTATAGTATTTGCAAAGCTTAATCTCCAATTAATGCCATTGGGATTTAACCAAGCTTCTTGGGTGTTTTTATACCCGTCTGGACTTTGATTTCCGTATAATGGCATTCCCATTCTGTGCAGTACGCTATTTATTCTGGGAAAGTCGTTGATTGGTGTGTCGGTGGCTCTAATGCTGGAAATTACGTATTGATATGGTGTTTTAAATTTGGCTTTGTAGTATTTTTCATCCCAAAATTCAGGACTCTTGAATAGGGTTTCTAGTACAGCTTTAATATCACCATCTGTCTCTGAATAACGCTTAGATAATTTATCTACTAAAGTTTGCGGTGGCTTGTCAGCTACGAAATACTGAGCCAATTTGTAACTAATACGACGGGCTGTTGCTGGATGCTTTGCCAAAATATCTAGAGCTTTTTCCCCTTCTGTGATACCGCTTCCTTTGATTTCTTGATTTAAAAATACTTTATCCGTGAAGTCGTGACGTTGGGAATTAAAGTAGAAATCATAGCCATCTTTAAATTTGACTCCGGGACGACGAAAACCCCAGCCAGTAAATATTTTTGCCAAGTTGATAACGTCTGCTTGAGTGTAACCACCATCGACACCCAAGGTATGTAATTCCATTAATTCGCGAGCGTAATTTTCGTTTAAGCCTTTGAATCTGCCTCTAGGACGATTATTAGGAGCGGTATTTTGCCAATTATCCAGGTAAAACAACATCGCTGGATGACGAGCAGTTGCACCTAATAAGTCTCGGAATTTACCAAAAACATGGGGTCTAATTGCTTGCTCTTCGTAAGCACCTATCCACAAACGTGTAAGTCCTTTGCTTTGATATACATTGAAGTGGTTGTACCAAAAATCTACCATTACTTCTTGTAATTGCTGGGGACTTTCTAAGCTTCGGAGCAATCGCGCTTTTACTGCTTGCTGGAGAATTAATCTTTGTTTTTTGCGTCTTTGTTTCCTAATTTCGGGAGTTGGTTTTGGTAAACGTCTGACGCTGTATTGGGAGTGTAGCTGTGCGGGAGTTAAACCCAGAGTTTGGAGTTGAGAAAGTTTATTTTTTAAGCTTTGAGGTTCGGGGATAGATTCAGGTGTTAGCTGCTGCTGTATATATTTATCGATACCAATTTCTTGAACTCTTGCAACATCACCAGGAGTAGCACCGAAACTGAGACGGTTTATTATGTGGAGTATTTTTGAATTCTCAACTTCGGTACTTTGAAGTTTGGTATTTGGAATTTGAGAAATAATTTGATTCTCTGTGGTAAACTGCGAAGCCGATATCGCATCACAACTTGAATTAGTCAGGGATATTGAAATAAAAACAGCGAGTATCCAGCTTTTTGAATTTATTTTCATTATTCCCTACTCGCTACTCGCTACTCGCTACTCGCTACTTGCTACTTACTACTTACTACTTCCTACTCCCTCTTCCCTAAAATAAAAAATAAGGTGGACAACATTGCCCACCCCAAATGCTGCTATCCAAGCTAAGCTATTGGTTCATTATTTTTTTCTTTGACCACGCTGGCTTGCACGCCATTCATTTAAAATTTTCTTCTGTTTAGCATCCAAGACTCCTTCCATTTGTTTTTGGGAGCCTACCATGATGTTACGTAATTCTTCCTGTTGTTTCTGGGTGAACTGAATAGATGCAAAAACCTGTTGAGGATTCTTACCTGCTTGTAAATCGGATTGGATTTTATCGCGTTGTTGCTTTGTGAGAACCGCTTGGATTTGCTCGCGGGTTTTGGAGCGGATTTGAGTGATTTTTTGAATTTGCGGCTGAGATAGCTTTAAATCGGGAGGACTTGGACGATTCGCTTGAGAAACTCTTTGTGGTGCATTAGAGTTCACCTGAGCGTTTACTGCTAAGGGAGTGATACTAAAAGCGACTGCAACAGCACCAGCTAGTATGGATAATTTTTTAAGCTTCATTAAATTCCTCGTGGATTTATCCTTTTAGATTTAACCATTATAGAAACTCATTGCCCTAAGCCCATGAGTATAATCTGGGGGATACCAAATTTTCTATCCTAGTTTTTTGACCTTAGCAAAATTCTAACAGAAAAAGAAAAAGGGGTTCGGTAATCCCTTTTTCTTGAAGGAGCAATAGGAGACTCTAATTATTGATTAACGTCTTAACGAGAGCTTCTGCGGCGATTTTGACGATTTTGCTTCATTTCTTGCAATTGAGCTTTTTGTTCGTCGGTTAAAATTGCTTCAAATTGAGCTTTTCTGGATTCTTTAACTTTCTTCATTTCTGCTTTTTGAGCATCGGTTAGATTCAAAGAACGGAATACTCCACGTTTCTTCTGTCCGCTAGCTTTTGCTGCTTCTAATTTTTCCAACTGTTCGGGAGTTAGAATTTCCTGCATTTGGGCACGAGCGCTTTCTCTAATTTGTTGCATTTGAGCTTTTTGGTCTTCAGTCAAATTCAAGCGCTTAAATTTACCTTCTCCTTTTCGTCCTCGATTTTGGCTTTGAGCAACGACTACAGAATCATTAGAACTGTTTTGGATATTAGCAAATGCAGCACCTGCGGTACCTACAGTCACAATTGCAGCAAGGATTAAGGATGTACGTTTGAGATTCAACATTTTGGTTTTTTCCTATGTAAAATAAATTGGTTAGTTTAATAGTTTCGGCAGGATAAGATACTCCCTTCCCGGTAGAAGATTTCCTATGACGTAGGTTGGGTTGAACGGAGTGAAACCCAACGTTGGTGTTGGGTTTCGTTCCTCAACCCAACCTACAATTTTTAGGTAATCTTAGAGCGGAATGGGAGTACCTGCCTGATTCGAGATAGGTTTAGTATTAATTAGCGTTTTAGCGACGACTTCTGCGGCGATTTTGCTTCATTTCTTGCAATTGAGCTTTTTGTTCGTCGGTTAAAATTGCTT
>CAKZYM010000373.1 GCA_937884685.1 uncultured Calothrix sp. | reverse complement strand
TAACTAATCCTTAAGTTACCCTTGGAAGTTAGTTAAGTTACCTGGTCAAGGAAAAAAATGATGTGTATTATGAGAATACTTCCATCTAATCCAAGTAATTAAAACTATAAAAATTTTGAATTCGATTCCACTAAGATTGTGTGTAGCCTGTATTATAAAACGCACTTAATAAGGAAAACCTTGTATTACGACCCGGACAAGTCTTTGCTAGTACTATAGGATTACTCCGCTAACAAAAATAAAACCGGATTCCTATATATAAATTAAGTGCGTAAACGCTTAATCTTCCAGCACTAAAAACTTTTTTCTGATAGCTCAAGCCCTATTGATTGATGTGAAATACATAGGACTCAAGCAAATATTGACTCTAATTCAAATTCAGCGGTCTAGAATAAAGTATATTTAGCTGCTCATATTTCTAACAAAGTTTTTGGATGCTGTGGTTACGAAAACATGAGACTTAATACTGAAAGTATAAAATTTTCTTTTCAAATCTATGCTCGCTTCCCTATGTTTTATTACCCATTGACTAATTTGCTGAGGAAACGTCTATTGATTGATTTATCGCATATTCAATCATTACTGGTTGAATAACAAAATGCTCGCCGTTTTTCTCAATAAGTGACCTTTGCAATAATGACAATATTGTTTTTAGTACTAGAACCTTACTACAAGGTGTAACTAAATTTTCAACTAAATCTTTAAGAGAGAATGTTTTTCCATTCACTGCCAGACAGTACATTAGTTCTTTTTCCGGCAAAGATAAACGTTGAAACTGGGATTCTAATAAACTGCAGATTTCTTCAAGCATGGATGATCCTTGCTTAAAACAATCTAAAAATTCAATGATTCCACTGTTTGGAAGTTGCTTCATCCTCGATGCTAGCATCTTTAAAATTAAAGGATTTCCTGCATAATGCTCGATTAGAGTTTCCCACTCTTGTTCTGAATCCGTAAATTGTCCTGTCTGTTTAAAGAATTGGCATCCTTCGGTAAAATTTAGCCCCCTCATTTGCAAACATTTGACTTTTGCTGCCTCACCTTCTAAATGTATGATGTCTATGGGTTTTTCTCTAGAAGTTAACAGAATACAACTGTTGTGATCTGCTTCCCCAAAAAATTTGAATAATTGGGAATACCTTTCGTACCCGGTAGGAAATAGTCCTACTTGGTCGTCAGTAGATAAAATTTTCTCAACGTCATCTAAAATCAGTAGACAACGCTTATTAGTCAAATATTTCATCAGCATTGATTGTTTCTCATCAAAGCTTTCGGGTATCACCGTATGTTTTTTTAAAGTCGATATAAAAATTTTCAGTATGTTTGTCAAAATCTCTTCCGGTGGTAATTGGTTTTGCAAACTTTGCCATATAACCACATCAAATTCACTTTGAATTTCTTTTCCCACCTTTACAGCTAACGTACTTTTGCCAATTCCCCCAATTCCTAATAATGTCACCAAACGACATTTTTCTTTTAATATCCATCTTTTCAGTTTCTTCTGTTCTTGCAAGCGTCCATAAAATACAGATATTTCTGGTGCTTTTCCCCAGTTATGTAGAAAAGTAGGCTGGATTTTAATATCTGTTTTTTCGCTAGATGGTTTAGTATAATCGGATTCACATAATTCTAAATCAAAGCAATCAAATACACATTCTAACGACCCTATATCTACAGCTGTCGAACCTGTAAATATTTTACGGATAGTCGTCACGCATAAATCTTCCCTACCTGCCGATTTTTCAATTATTTTATCTTGAATCTTTTCATAACTAATCCGATTGCCTTTTTCGTTAATCGTTTTATTCCTCGCATCTTGAAGCTTTCTCAAACCTTCTTCTGTGAGAATCAAACCCCGGTCTCGTTTGTTTCGTTTGTTTGGTAGTTTCGTCATGAAAGATATCACCTCGAAAACTTCTAATGATGTTCATAAACATGACTTATAAAACTATCAGAATTGCTAATTTTCGATAATTTTATAAATCAAATAAATAAGAGTGTAAATTTTATAGTCATTTCCATACATGAATCTTGCGGTGGATTGAGCGACCCAGAAAGCTCCTACTGGATACCAACTGTTACGCTCAAAGAGCGACTATAGTTCTTCTACACCTATATCTATAAATAGATGCGAAATTATTTTACTTATTCACTAATTATTTATTTCACCGATACCGTGGGGTTGTAGAAAGTCTATATATAAAGTGTTCCAAGGATTGATTCCGGAAAAAACTACTGCTATCGTGGCTTTGTGATTGCTTATGCTTGGGAGAAGGGGAAAGGAGCAAGGGGTGTAAGATAAAACATCCGCATATAGCGTTTCCCAGTCTCCACTCGGTATATCTAAAAACCTCACCCCCAACCCCTCTCCTTATTAAGGGAGAGGGGAAATAAAGCACAGTTTTATTGGTGTGAGTTCAAGCT
>CAKZYM010000372.1 GCA_937884685.1 uncultured Calothrix sp. | reverse complement strand
TCATGCTTATTGTAGTGATGAAGCAGACGAGTATTTAAGCGGATTATTAGGTGAACGTGCCAAAGTTCGTCAAGCTAAACCCATCACTTTACCCAACGATTCCGAACCCGAACCAGATATAGCCATTGTCCAACGTTTAGGAAGAGAATACCGAGAACATCATCCCTATGCGGAAAATATTTTTTGGGTAATTGAATATTCTAACTCGACTTTAGAGAAAGATTTAGAGAAAAAAAGCAAAATTTACGCTGAAGCAGGTATACAAGAATATTGGGTTGTAAATCTCAAAACATTGCATTTAATAGTATTTAGAGAACCATTAAATGGAGATTATGCGACTAAATTTACACTCGATACAGGAACAATTAAACCCCTAGCATTTGATGATATTGATGTTTTGGTAGAGCGGATTATTAATAAGTAATTGGTAATTGGTAGTTGGTAATTGGTAATTGGTAATAAAAGAATAAGGTTTATAAGTTTCTAGATTAAATTTATAAAATACTATTTACTACGTAACTATAATAAAAATTTTGCTATTCAATATCGTATAAATGGCTAAAGATATTTTTCATCAACAAGTAAAAAACGCTTTAATAAAAGATGGGTGGATAATTACTGATGACCCATTAACACTTCGTATTAGTGAAGCAATAAAAGTACAAATTGATTTAACAGATGAAAATGCAATTGCAGCAGAACGCGATACTGAAAAAATTGCGGTTGAAATTAAGAGCTTTATCGCTGGTTCTGATATTAGCGAATTTCATACCGCACTTGGTCAGTATCTCAATTATGTTCAAGCATTGGAAAAGCACGAACCAGAAAGAATTGGGGAGCATCCCAATTTTGAACAAATATTTTACCCGACACCCTAGAAGGGTGCGGCTATAGAAACAAAGCCCGGCGACCTGGGCTAAGAAATCTCGAAGCCCAGGTCGCCGGGCTTTGTAATATTAGCCCCAGGCTTCTAGCCTGCGGGATTTTGCGAATTTGGGATGCTCCCAAGAACCGTTTACTTGGCAGTTCCAAACGAAACTTATAAAGACTTTTTTCAACTTACTTTTGTTCAGCGGACTATCAAAAGATATCAAATGAAATTGATAGTTTACCAACCAACGCAAGAGGAAATCGTATTATGGATAAAATAGAAAAATATCAACAATTTATCAAACAAATATTGAAAAAACACGCTGAATTAAGTCCCGGTCACGATACTGTAAAAGCAGAACTAATTTTTGATAAAGAAAACCATCATTACCAATTAAATTATGTCGGTTGGGAAGGAAATCAAAGAGTATTTGGTCCGGTGATGCATTTCGATATTATCAACGAAAAAATATGGATTCAATACAACGGTACGGAAGAATATGTCGCTCAAACTTTAGTTGATTTGGGTGTACCTAATTCTGATATTGTGATTGGTTTTCATTCTCCTTTTAAGCGTCAGTTTACATGTTATGCGGTTGAATAAATTAATAAGCTGTTGTGCATTTAAATTGTATATTTGGACGGGCAGGGATGCCCATCCTACAAGACAATGGTAATTTTAGATAATCTAATTTAAATGCGTTTTAGCTTAATTTCCACAATTTGTAATTCCTATTTTTTTCTTTGCTATTCTAGAAACTTTTTTATCAACCTTTCCTTCCTCTTCCATCACCAACGGAATCCAACCAGCAATCACATCCTCACTATTCAAAGTTTCTCCTGGTGAAGACGGTAAACCACCACGACCAATATTGAAAAATGCCACAGCTGCTTCCCCAGATACCTGACATCCTTGAGCAACTTCCGTCGATTGAGTATCTTGTGCTAATTCCACAGTCTCCGGATTTGGTTCAATTCCCGGAGTTTCAATATTGACGTTACCATCTAAAGCTCGTGCCGAACTTGCCGTAATATCACTTAAACCAGTTAAATCATCTCGAAATTCGATACCAAAAATTCCAAAAGCTGTAATATCAACATTTCCTCCGTTACCTTCAAAAGCATTAGCTGTGATATCGCTGTTTTCATTGGGGAAAGCGACAATAAAACCATCGGGAGTATTGATATTGATATTCCCACCATCACCACCAAACTGTTGGTCTCCTGCTGTGGTGGAAATTTTACTTTCATTCCGGAGTAGTAATAAATCTTGAATATTTAAATCGATATCACCACCGGTATTGCTGCGGGTTGTGGTTGATATTTTACCGTTATTGAGAGTCAGCGAATTGAGATTAAATTCAATTTCACCACCCGTATTATTTCCCAAAGAACTAGCAGTTACCTCACCACCATCTCGGACATCCATTTGCTTCGTCGTCACAAAGATTTGTCCCGCATTTCCCGTACCTTCCGAAGCAGTGAACAAAGTACTGTTAACCTGTGAATCTCCCACCGTACCGCTACCGCTCACCAGTACCGACTCAGCAGCATTAACCCGCAAAATCCCAGCCGCTCCCCTTTCCTGAGTGACAGCACCTTCCTCCACCAAAGAACCAGTTCTTACCAATCCCCCATTGCGGATAATCAACTGATTTACATTCAAAGTTAATTCACCCGCTTTACCCGTACCGAAAGTATCTGCTGTAACTGTTCCTCCTTCTTCAACGGTCAACCTACCAGTGTTGATAAGTAAATTTCCAGAATCTCCAGTGGTGGGGACTAATTCTCCCGAATCATTTGTATAAGAAGGTTCAGCAGAAACAAAAATTCCACTTCTTCCACTCGATAAAGTTGCATTTGGTGCGGTTCCACTGACAAGCACAGAATCAGCAGCATTTATATTTAATTCCCCACCTTGAGAAGCATTTCTTGCAGTAGTTGAAATTTGTGCCCCATTAAGAAGAGTGAGCTTTCCTGTTTCAACAGTTAAATTTCCAGCATTACCCGAACTTCTTCTGTTAACTTGAGCAAACAAACCACTAGACAAAATTCTGTCATTTCTTAAGAAAAAACCATCTAATTCTATAGATTCAGAAGCTTTGATAGTTAAATTTCCCGCACTACCATCACCTCTTGTTGAAGCTGTAATTTGTGCCCCATCCTTAACAACTAGTCGTGGTGTCTCGATTGTCAGATTTCCCCCATCACCTGCATCATAAACATCCGCAAACAAAGCACTGGGGAAATTGCCATCTGGTGTCGTACCTAAAACTTCTACTGACTCTGATGCTCTAACAATTAAATTTCCACCTTTTCCTTCTCCATAACTAGATGTTGAAATATTTCCCCCATCTTTAACAATTAACCGCTTTGTTTCAATTAAAGTAGTTCCACCATCACCTGTATCGAACACATCAGCAAACAAAGCACTAGAAGACTCAAACTGTCCTTCTTCGTCTTCATCTGTCACAGTACCTTCTAATTTGACTAATTCAGACGCTTTTATAGTCAAATTTCCAACTTTCCCCTCACCAAAAGAATCTAAAAAAACCCGAGTACCTTCTGTAAGGGTTATTTGTTTTCCTTGAATTTGAATATCCCCACCCTTATCACCACTGCTATCAACCTGAAAAGTTTGAGACAAATTTATATCCCCAAAATTCTCAATTCCTGCATAACCCAGTACAATTCCTTCATCCGTTGAATTCAAACTAACTGTGTTATTCCCTGCAACGCTTCCTAACTCAATTCTTCCAGCTTCCGCTTTCAAAGAACCACCTTCTATATCTACATCACCACCGATGAGAGCAAGGGTTTTTTCTGGCTTCACCTCAATCCTTGTAAGTTCGCTACTTATCTTCCCCGGTTCACCTTCAAATTCCAAACCAACAGGTGCAGGAACATCAACAGTTAATAAGGGTGGTGGTACTTGGGGATTACTAGCGCTAAACACATTGTTATCGGAAAAATTGATGCTACTTGCTGTACTAGCAACAAAAGAACCTTTGACATCTAGACTCGCATTTTCCCCAAATAAAATCCCATTGGGGTTAATAAAAAATAAATTCGCATCACCTAAAACCCCTAATTTACCTAACAATGTAGAAGGATTATTTCCCGTAACTCGACTGAAAATGTTTTTGATTTCTGCGGGATTAGCGAAATTAGCTTCTCTTCCTTCACCAATATTGAATTCTTGGAAACTGTGAAAAAGATTGCTTCCTCTGGTAGCTCCTCCTTCGATTAAATCAACTTGTCCGTTTGGGGAAACGATGGAATTTTCACCACCGAGGCTATCATCGGGTGTAATTTGGGCTATAGCTTGATTACCCGAAGACAGCATTGCATTGCTCAGAGCTAAGAAGATAAATATATTAAGTTTGAAAACCTTGTATTGCCAGGGAATAGTCATTATTTTTATGAGATTTTATGAATAGAGTTAAAACCATTATCTGCCGGGGGTTGCAAACCCCCGTCTAATAGCTAAAGTCGTCTAAAGACGACTAAAGAATCAGCCGCAACACAAAATATGATGAATATTAATTTAGTCCTATTTATAGGACTTCTGCTATTAGACAGGGGTTTGCAACCCCTGGCGAGCTTCTGTGTACACAACAGTCTTATCAAGGAGAGAAGTATTTACCAACCACTACGTATTTTCACCAAATCCGAAACCTCTCTTAACACAATATTTAAACCCAAACTATAGTTATCCGGCAAAACATCTTAAACTAAATTGATATTTATCAAACTTACGTAAAAGTAATATAAACTCCGTTTAAAAAACACGTAAATCTCAGTAAAAATACTTTGATACATAATCAGTGCATGGTAGTATCATTTCGTAAAGACAAAGCACTTCATCAATATATTAATTTCGTTCAGAAGAAGCTATATTGCATCCTCTGCGATACTTGATTCGCTAGGGAAGAATTTTGTCGTGCTTTACAAAGCAGCATATTGCTGTAAGAAATTTACCGTAAAAATTTAGGAGAAACAAATAGTGAGAATTAATTTACAAAGGTTCGCTCTTTCAACATTAACCTTTTCATTGGCTACAACTTTAGCTGTAGCAGGTTTTAGCGAGTCTGCAAGTGCGAGAAGAGGTAAGGAGTTCGATGATTCAAATAACGTTCCAGTTTTAGAATTTAATGCTTTCTACGAGAAAGAAGGAAGTACAGATCAGATACCAGACACAGTTCCTGATGATGACAATATTGGTGTGTTTGAAAATGCTATTACAATTTTAAAAGCAGATTTTGTGGATTTTGAACCTGAAGACGGCACAAAAACAGAGATAAAAGATTTCTTTGATGATGATTTGTTTGAAGGTGAAGAAAAAGCCAATCTTAGCGCTTCTTTAAACGATAATGAAATTACATATCAGATTTATCTAGGTGATGCTACAAAATATAAAAATCCAGAGAATTTTTTAAGATTTACTCCTGTAGCAGTATCTCCTGATTCACAGGATGCTTTTGTGAACAATATCAAATCTATATTAGATGAAAGTATTCCAGGTGACTATAAGGATGAAGACGAAGACGATTTTAGTGGATTGGGTGTCCTTGGATTAGCTATTAAATCATCGCTATCACCGGATTTTACCGATTTGAAGGTTACACAACTTGGTGCTCCACCATCCCCATCCACCTCAATCCCCGAACCAACCACCACGCTAGCAAGTATATTCGCATTAGGATTCGCTGGTAAATTCTTACGCAAATCCAAGAAAAACAACGTTTAAATTCACTGAATATAAAACAACAGCACGGAAGCAAGATAACTCAATAAATAAGTATAATCTGCCTCCGTTCTGACTATTTATATATATCAAATTAATTGGAGATTTTAGATTTTAAAACTTTAGAATATCCTCGTTTTTACTTGAATTTAATATCTTCAAAACCTCATTCTTTTTCCCTCTCCTTATTAAGACTTCTGTGTACACCGTAGCCTTGTTAAGGGAGAGGGGAAGGAAAAATATCATTCATCATCTTTAATTTTTCTCAAAGGTTTGACTTTCCCATAAACAGTTCTCCCAGCGCAACTTCCTACCCTTTGCGAACCCCGAAACTTACATTTTTCAAAATCTTCTTTAGTCATATTCTCTATAACTTGACCATCTAGATTTAAACAAACAAATCTT
This sequence comes from uncultured Calothrix sp., assembly GCA_937884685.1. Classification (GTDB taxonomy): domain Bacteria; phylum Cyanobacteriota; class Cyanobacteriia; order Cyanobacteriales; family Nostocaceae; genus Rivularia. Next base: position 1,170 of record CAKZYM010000372.1, on the reverse strand, counting down.
GGTGCATTTTTCCAGCTAATATCACGCTGACGCTCTGTATAATCTGTTTTTACTTCAACCGAGAAAGTACCTTTTTTGATGACTTTCATACCTGGTTTATCATATTTACCGTCATAAATCATGTATGAAAATTGATTATCACCGGGTTTAACAACAAACTTACTTCCTCTGTGTTTGCTTCCAAAATCAAAACCTATTTTTTGTGATTTACCATTTTTTTCGTATTTACGGTCTGTATAAGGAATCTTATTAGAAATATCTGCAAATTTTTCATTCGTAATTCTAACTCTTCTACCTTTCACAGCTTCTACTTCTTTATCTCGAAACCACCCAGCAACGCTTTCCTCATAATAACCGGAGCAACTTCCCACGTATCTGACTATATCAGCTATTTTCCGATTTAAACTAATACCATCTCTAAAAACAATACCAACATCGTCTAATTTTTCTTGAGCGTAAGCAATCGATGACATACCGCATACAACAATAACACTTGTAAGCAAACCAATATTGTGGAGTTTCATGATTTTTATTTGGTAGGAATTGGGTTTAATTAATTAGATTGGTTGTGAAGGGAGAGATATTTCTGTTAACAGTTACCATACGTAATAACCATCATCTTCTTTTTCTTCTACTACTGGTTGTGGAGGCTGTACTGGTTGAGTATTTTGTACTGGTGGATTCTTCTTCTGTGGTGGCTTTTTAGATTCATCAACACGTATAGTATCTTTTCCTCCTATCACTAAAGGTTCTTTTAAATTTCGAGCTACAAGTCGAATATGACCAGTATTCTTATTAGCAGAAAAATAGTATTCATAACCTCTAGGTAAACCACCTTGATTCAAGTTACGAGTAACTTTTTGACGACCGAATTTTAGAGTATTACTGTCAAATGTAACTGCAGCACGATGGCTAGAACTACTACATCTAGAACCTCCACCAACTTTATGAACGCGTCGATATGTGGGAGCTAGTCTATAGGAGCGTCCATTTAAGCGATAATAAACAACTTTACTAGTTCGATTAACGAGACGATATTTTGTAGGATAAATATCAATTGCTAAACAAGAATTTTCTTGCGAACCTCTTCTTCTTGTTGGGTCTATTTTTCGTCCTGTTTCGCGAATAACGCTATTAGGGTTTGTAGGGTCAATTTTTCGACCTACTCCG
>CAKZYM010000371.1 GCA_937884685.1 uncultured Calothrix sp. | reverse complement strand
AGTAAATATCATCTGACTTACAATTCCAGCTTTAGCTTATACCGTAGAAAGCGTTTGTTTAAGAATGAAAATGAGATAGTAAAGATTTTGGGAGTAGTAAGTAGGGAGTAGAGAGAAAAGGGAAAAGGGAAAAATGAAATATTTAAATTGATAATTGTTCACTGATAACTGTTCACTGATAACTGAAAAATGTGGGATTTAGATAGATTCGTTAAAACTCTTACTTTCTTTGAAGTAATCCCGTTACTTAACTGGGTACAGGATTTATTCAAAGGTGATTCAAAGGATGATCCAGACAAATTTATTGGAGCAAAAGCAGTGGGTGTAGTATTAGTCGCAGGTGCAACTGGTGGTGTTGGTAAACGAGTCGTAAAAAGACTTGTTGATAAAGGTTGTAAAGTTAGATGTTTGGTGCGCGATATCGAAAAAGCTAGGTCAATTATTGACGACGATAAAGTGGATTTAGTAGTTGCAGATATTACCAAATCAGAAACTTTAAATCCCTTATTAATGGCGAATATTCAAGCTGTGATTTGCTGCACTGCGGTAAGGGTACAGCCAGTTGAAGGAGATACACCAGATAGAGCAAAATACAATCAAGGTATTAAATTTTATATGCCTGAAGTCGTGGGTGATACTCCAGAAAATGTAGAATATAAAGGTGTGAATAATTTAATCGAAGCAGCTAAAAAAAGTTTACCCCAGTCAAACGAAATAATATTATTTGACTTTAGCAACTCAACCACAGAAGTAAAAAATATTTGGGGTGCAGTTGATGATGTAGTAATGGGTGGAGTCAGCCAAAGTAATATTCAATTATCTTCAGAAAAAGCTGTATTTTTTGGTAACGTTTCCACTGAAAATAATGGCGGGTTTGCTTCAGTTAGAACTAAAAACTTCGACCCTTCATTTAACTTATCTGGCTACGAAGGTGTTGAAATTCGCGTTAAAGGAGATGGAAAACGCTACAAATTTATCATACGTACAGAAACAAGTTGGGATGGTACTGGCTATTGTTACTCTTTCGATACTCAAGCCGATACCTGGATAAATGTTAAGATTCCCTTTAAAGAATTAACACCCGTTTTCCGTGCTAAAACTGTAAAAGATGCTCCAAAAATTGATGCTGGCAAAATTTGTTCCCTTCAATTAATGTTGAGCAAATTTGAATACGATGGAGAATTAAATCCTAATTTTTCCGCAGGTGCTTTTATTTTAGAAGTAGAAACCATCAAAGCTTATGGAGGAGAAAACTTACCGCAATTCGTTTTAGTAAGTTCCGCTGGTGTAACTCGTCCCGGAAGACCTGGTATCAACCTAGAAGAAGAACCTCCTGCTGAGAAATAGAATGACCAACTTGGAGGAATTCTCACCTGGAAATTGAAAGGAGAAGATAGTTTAAGAGAAAGTGGAATTCCTTATACTATAATTCGACCATGTGCTTTAACAGAAGAACCAGGTGGAAAAGAATTAATTTTTGAACAAGGTGATAATATCAAGGGAAAAATTAGCCGCGAAGATATTGCAAAACTTTGCGTACAATCTTTACAAGAACCGTTAGCTTGTAATGTCACCTTTGAAGTAAAACAGGGAGAAAATAGCGCTAATTATATAGATTGGGAAAAACTTTTTAAAACAGTTAGCAGTGACCAATTAAAAGCTAAAATTTAGCACCACCGGAGTTAGGAGTTAAGGGTTAATAGTTAAAATGATTAATAAGTGCAACTAGGAATTATTTCTTTTACCCTGTATAACCCCTTTAACCATTTCCCTATCTCCAAACTCCATGTTTAAAAAGTTATTGTCCATAACGTTTTTAGCTATTATTCTCTGGGCTAGTTTACTTTCTGATACGGCTTTTTCTGGGCTGCTCGAATCGCGTCTTAATAATCTAGAATCTAGGTTTTACAGTTTAGAATCGCAAATAAACCTTATAGAAACGCAGTTAAACAGAGCATCTGTTTCTAAGCTGAAAGTTCCTAATAATCCTTCATTATCCCAGCGTGTTCCAAGAAGATTATCACAGTCAGAACGTGATAAAATGTTCGATAGACTGGCTACATTGGTAATAGAAACAAAACAGGATATTAAAGATTTGCAAAAACGTGTTTCTCAATTAGAAAAAGCAAATAATTCTTGATGAACCGTTTCCAAACTAGCAACTAACAACTAATAAACTAACAACTAATTATGAATCTTCTTACATATGTAATGCATTTAGCGAGTTCTGGTGCAAGTGCTTATTTTAGCGCTCTTCAAATCCGCGATATTAAAACTCGTCCAAATATTTTAGCCGGATTTCAGTTAGCTGAATCTGGTTCAGTTCCTTTTTTAACAAAACTTAGCCAACGTGCTGCTGAAGAAGGGGATAGTTGGCTTTCGGAAAAATTAACTAAGCATGCAGGAGATGAAACTAGACACGGACAAATTTTTGCTCATGCTCTTAAGCAGCTTGACAAAAAAGTTCGAGATTTTAAAAGTCAGTCATCTGACACAAGCGAAAACAATAGTGGTGAAAAGAAATCAAAACAACGTCGCAGTTCCTTTTTCGGTACATACTATGAAGGTTATCAAGGAGAACAGTTAAAAGCAGAGTCTATTGACTGGAATGTGTTTATGGCCAGTACCTATATATTAGAGTTAGATGCTAGTAAAGACTTTGCTCGAATGGCCAAAGCTTTACCAGAAAACGATTCTAAAGCACGCAACCTGAAATTAGGAATGCTCAGTATCGCTGAAGATGAAACAACTCATGCAGCATATCTTTACGAAGCAATGGAGCGAAGAATGAGTACAACTCAAGTGCAGCAACTTGTCGATGAATGGCGAAAGCGTAAAGTTAATGCTATTACAGCATACGTTACGGATAAGTTGCAGGGTCAAGATAATGCACCTTCTTTAACAGAAGATGATAGATCATCAGAACAAGAAGCAGAATTAGCAATTTCTTAAATGTGCAGGAAACTAAACTCTGCATGTCAAAAACTTAACAGTCTAATTAAGATTTGATTCTCGTTCTCAGCTTAGAGATTGGGAACAAGAATCAAATTAGGACAACTAGAAATAATCGGTGAAGTTTGATAATACTTCTAAACGCGAGAATACATAGTCATCATCGCGAGCAATATTGCTAAACCACACATCAAAAGCGCTAACATTCCCCAACTAACAGATTCTTTCTGCAATTTTTGCCATAAACTATTTTTGAAATCATTGCGGATTGCCATTTTTATATCCTCCGATTCTTAGTAATACCCAGTTCTTTTAAAACCTCATAATTTCCGTAGATGGAATATCTCAAATTCTTAATTATTTGAACGCTTAACAAAAGCTTTCAAGAATATCGTAAAGTATGATTTTTTGCCCCAACTAGGTACTAAACTGCCTTTATATGCCTCAAAAGCTAACCTATACACAGTGGTCGATATTAGAAACACTAATTATTATAATGCTCCTAAAAATGTTCCTAGAAACGATGAATCTCTATTTTTATTTTTCCATAGGTAACCATTCAAACTATTTAACTACCATGTTCTGTAAGAAATCTTAATGTTTACTATTTTGATGCATTTATTAAATAAAAGTTACTAAAAAATATATAAATCCGTATTTACAATTAAATAGATACAGCTAACAATTACTCAGAATTAGACAAAATAAGTGTATTTTAGGTATTTTATCTGTTTAAAGTATGTCGATACTTATTTAGATAGCTGAATTATTTAATACTAGTATTGATGTTTTCTTCACAGAAAATACAATCAAAAATAAATGCATCCGTTGTTAAAATCCAAAATCGAATGACTGATATCCGTAAACTCATTAACAAATTAGCTGCTGAAGAAAATAAATTACTTTCAGCAGAGTTTATTGCACCTTGTGTAGGTAATGGAAAAGTGCAAACTCGTATCGCAAAAATACTTTACACTTTTACCATTAAACCCTGCGATTTTGAAGGCTGGGGTATTTTCAAACCTATAAATGAAAAGCAAGCGGCTTTTATAGAAGAACCGAATTTACCGATTATTTGTGAATACTTGAAAAATTTTCCGTCCCTGCGCTTGAGAATTATATATCCTTTACAAGGACAAAGCTGGTTAGCGTATCCGATAAACGAAGCTGATATGATGCAACGTTGTGGCTATTGTAAACCTGTCGCAGTACATTTGGTCGCCGAAGCCGCTCAATTTGAAGTAGTAATAGCCCGTACAGATGTTGCAGCTTGGTGGTTTGACGAGTGCGTTAAGCGAAGCTCACCGAAGGTATCGCCGTTCAGATGTGATGGTAACTCAAAGTTTGCGAGAACAACTTGAACGGGTAACACCACCACAGGAATTGCATTTTAAAGGTATGACACCAGAAATGCGAACAGCTTATGATTTAGCAACGCAACAAGCGCAAGAATTTAGCGCTCTACATCGACAAAAACGAGATGAAAAGCGTTTGAAAGAAGCTTTAAAAATGGCAGGTGGTGGACTACAACAATGGAGCGACCGTCAGGATTACTGGGTTGTAGAATGGACTACTAGCAATGGAGAACAGCACACCAGTGCAATATTTAAAAATGATTTAACTGTTATGAGTGCGGGTATTTGTCTGAGTGGTGAAGACGAAAAGTTTGATTTACAGTCCTTGGTTGGTGTAGTTGAAAGACGAGATTCAGAAGAATATTAAATTAAAAAGCCCAAAGTTAAAACTTCGAGCTTTTTAATACATTTTGGGTTATGATATCAAACTTTTTAATTCTGTATCAAAAAGTTCTATTATTAACGGGTTCTTTCAATGAAACGGGAGTGTACCCAATCGTTTCCATTGGAAATTCTAAGCCAGCTACCTCTTTGCTCAAAGATGGGAACAGCGTTTCCAGAGTTTAGTGTACTGCGAACACCGTAACCAGTGCCAGGACCAGAACGTACATTCAAATAACTATTAACTCTGACAACTCCTGCTGGTGCACGATTAATAGTACCATCGTCGTAATCATAACCACCAGTACCTGCTAATCCCATAGCTCTAAGAGTTTGGAATCCAACTATACCATCAACTCTTAAACCACGAGAGCGTTGGAAATTCATTACTGCTGCTCGGGTTATAGGACCATAGTATCCGGTAGAGTTAACACTTGGGGACATAAATCCTTGTGATTTTAGAGCATTTTGCACAGTGGTAACGCTGACACCTCTGGAACCCTGTCTAAATACCTGAGCTTGAGCAGAACTTGCTACACCTACAATCGAGCAAACCAAAGCAGCAGACAAAATCCACTTAGAAGATTTCAAAGCAAAACGATTCATAATTAAAGTCTCCCTTCACAAAAAAATAGAATCGAAGCGGTATTACTGAATAAATAAGCATTTAAGTAACAGCGCTATATTCAAGTTATAGGAGTAAAAAAAAACAATTAGCTTCAGTGCTGATACTGCTTATAAAAATCAAAAAAACTGCCTACAAAATATCTTTAAAATATATCTAATTTATTTATTCATCAATATTTTTACTTAATTATTTCTGGAGAGTATATTTTAAACAAGCTCCAATGTAGAATATTCATCAGTAAATACTCTGATAATTTATGTAATTCACGCTCTTATATCAAGAACACTTTATTTTTTATTGGAAGTAGAAAATAGGAAATTAGAAATAGGGAACAATAAAAATATGCTTGAATAATGATTGGAGATTGGGATATTTGATTGGTTTGTAGATATCAATTAAAAATAATTTTTAAAATTTGATATCTCCTTTCGACCCAATCCTCCTTTCAACCCAATTCCCAATTTTCAATGAACGACATTTTTTATCACGAACAATTACACCGGACTCCAGCATTAATGACAAAAATGCGAGAAACTCCTGTAACCCTTTGTGGTGCAGGTGCATTAGGTGCAAATATAGCTGAAAGTCTCGCCCGTTCTGGATTTGGGAAGCTACGAATCATAGATAAAGACCGCATAGAAGAACGCAACCTTTCCACTCAACCATATTACCGTTCCGATATCGGAGCATATAAGGCTAAAATTTTGACAAATAGTCTTTATAGAGCTTTAAGCATTGTGATAGATGGACGCTCTAAAGAATTAACTACCAGCAATGCAAAACAGTTATTAACAGACAGCGCTCTTGTAATCGATACCTTTGACAATAGTATCAGCCGCCAAGCCGTAAAAGATTGCTGTATTAATGAACAAATACCATGTCTTCATGTAGGTTTAGCCGAATATTATGCCGAAATCATTTGGAATCCAATTTATCGCGTACCAAGTCCGGTGAACGACGATGTGTGCGATTATCCCTTAGCACGTAACTTAGTTACTTTAGCAGTTGCAACCGCTTGCGAAGTTGCGATTAATTTTGTAGCTACAGGGAAACAGCAAAGTTTCACTATTACCTTAGCTGATTTAGCTATTAAACCTTTTGATTTGTGAAACTAGTATCTCAGCAATCTAGATTTAATCGTAGCTAATATTTAACCAAGCATACTTTATCAATTTGTATTGAAAGCTTATCAGTAGAACTTATAATCTAATTATTTGTCCTATCCGGAAACCATCAAAATTTACTGAAATAAGGGTGTATAATAAGTTCACGGTTTACTGTAATTTGATACTTGCCGTATCCGTGCGCTTTATTGATATTAGGGATTAAAACAAAACGAGATATTATGGAGCATAACGAACAAGGACAACGTAATAGTGCAGCAGAAGACTTCCAAAAATCCCTAGATCAACTGCAGCATCTGTTAGAAGAAAATCAAACTCAAGAACAACCAGAAAAAGAAAAAGAATTAGAAGTTGATAATACCGAACTAAAGCCACCAGTTGAAAAAGCACCAAAATTTAACTTAGCTGAGTGGGAAGATGCGGTAGCTGATATTGAACAATATTTTGAAAGTAAAGATAAAGATAAATAAATATTCGTTCCTACAGACAAAACAAATTTCTGGTAGTGTGTTGGGGATTATACTAGAAAAGACATGTATCTTGCTCTGATTACGGAAATTCATTGACATAATCAAGAAGTTAATGCTTAACAATATCTAATCGGCGAAGTTTTATAATACCTCGCTAAAGAAAGCATATTAACTAGCAAAGATTCGCTCTTTGATAACCGTATTATTTAGATCATTAACCAGCCAACAGTGAGAAAATTCTAACTAGCTGCAAATTTTCTGGCGTTGGGCTTCATATAATATTAAAGCTGCTGTAATAGCTACATTCAAAGACTCGACTCCAGGTTGGAGTGGAATTTTCACGTTAAAATCTGCCATTTCTGATAATTCAGCCGATAAACCAGCACCTTCATTACCTAATAAAATTAAACTTGGTTTTTGCCAATCTACTTGCCAATAAGTCAAATTTGCAGCAGGTAAAGTAGCAATTATTTGCATACCCGCTTGCTTAGCTTCCGCTACTGTTGCTCGCAAATCTTCACTTAAGAACATCGGTAAACGAAACCATTGTCCAGCACTAGCACGCAAGACCTTGGGATTATCCGAATCCACGCTATTTTTACTCAACCACAAACCCGATGCTCCAGCAGCAGCAGCAGTACGAATTATAGTTCCCAGATTACCAGGGTCTTGTAAGGCTTCTAAAGCTATCTGCAAGCCGCTAAATGGCAATGAATTACCATGATTTCCCCGTTTCGCCGTTGCCACTACACCATCTGGATGTACGGTAGTAGCTAGCGCTTTCATCACATCTTCGCTAACAACAAGAGCGCGATCGCACTTTTCCACAGCTAGTTCCCAAAGTTGTTCGTGTTCTGCTTGCCACCGTTCAGTACAACAAACACTAACCAAAGGATAGTTCGTAATGCAAGCTTCTTCGAGTAGATGCGTTCCTTCGAGCAAAAACAATTCCTGCTTGTGCCTTTCTTTGCTAGAATGCAGCTTGCGAATTTGTTTTATCAGAGGGTTTTGTAAACTAGTCAGCACGATGTTAGGTTTCTCCGACAGCGTTCCGTTGGTATTTCCGATGTTTTAGAAACTGTCTGAGACTCTTAGCAAAATAATTAATTTTCAACAAGCCTCGCTTAAAACAATGCGGAACCCGGGACTTGAACCCGGAAGCCTTGTGAGGCACTAGAACCTGAATCTAGCGCGTCTACCAATTCCGCCAGTTCCGCAAATTTATTGACAAATTCTAATTTTCACTTAATGATTTACTTTTGTCAAGATAATAATTTCTTCTAAAAAACGTGAAAAATTTATAACTGACAGGCGAAATTTTACTCCACGGGGACACCTTTGGGAGCAAACCTGCGAACACTGATAATTCACACCCGACCGGTGAACACTATTCACTGTTCCCCCATAACTGAGTATATGTATCGCGGATATGTAGACAAATGGATTCTTTACTGTAGAATCAAAACCAACTTCCTTCCTTTATAAAATCAATTAATTACTATATGGAGGATAGAATTATTAATACTTCTAACGGTTTACCAGAGACAAATTCATCTCCTCAAGCTGACTCCTCAGTCTTAAAAGTTTGGGGTGGACGCAGTTTGGAAGGTCATGTAACCATCAGCGGAGCAAAAAATTCTGCTTTGGTGCTAATAGCTGGAGCTTTATTGTGTTCGGGAGATTGTCGCATTCGTAACGTTCCCTTATTGGCAGACGTATCGCGGATGGGCGAAGTTTTGTCAGCTTTGGGTATGCGTTTGTCGCGTTCGGGCAATATTATAGACATTAATGCCAGTGAAATTACTACCTCAAAAGCTCCTTATGAATTAGTTACTCAGTTAAGAGCAAGTTTTTTTGCGATTGGTCCTCTTCTAGCAAGGTTAGGAGAAGCACAAATGCCTTTACCAGGCGGTTGTGCAATCGGAGCAAGACCTGTGGATCTTCACGTCCGAGGTTTGCAAGCAATGGGAGCAGAAGTTCAAATAGAACATGGTATTTGTAACGCTCGGGTTACTGATGGCAGTCACCGGCTTAAAGGTGCCAAAATCTATCTAGACCTTCCCAGTGTCGGAGCGACCGAAACATTAATGATGGCTGCTACCTTAGCAGATGGCGAAACAATTATTGAAAACGCCGCACGAGAACCAGAAGTAGTTGATTTGGCCAACTTCTGCATTTCGATGGGTGCAAAAATTGAAGGAGCAGGAACAAGTAAAATCGTAATTAATGGCGTTCCTAAATTACATTCTACAGATTACAACGTAATTCCCGACCGCATCGAAGCAGGTACATTTTTACTTGCAGGAGCAATCACTCGTTCGGATTTAATTTTATCGCCTGTCATGCCAGAGCATTTAATGCCGGTGATTGCGAAATTGGAAGAAATTGGCGTTCCTGTAATTGAAGA
>CAKZYM010000370.1 GCA_937884685.1 uncultured Calothrix sp. | reverse complement strand
CAATTTTATTTATAGTCTGAGATTGCTTTCCTTAGTTAGATTCAGTCTCAATTAACTTAGAAGAATATTTGAGGAGAAAAAATATGAATTCGCAAGATTTTGAATCCCAGTATCGTGACGCGATGAATGAAACGCTCAACGAACTGCAATCGGCTATTTTGTTGTTAGCACAAGCTCAACTAAAAATTTCTATAATTGGTTCTTCTTTACAAAATTTGAGTGAGAGCGTAGAACAGTATCTCATTAACCAAAAGTCGGAATAAAAATGGTAAAGACAAAAAAATTTGAATCAAGTGAATTATTTATGGTAGCAAGATAGTTCTTTTTCAATAGCTTGGGTAAACTCGGTGAGAACTACTGGTTTAACAAAATAGCGACGAGCACCTAAACCAATCGCTCGTTCGCAATCTGATTTGAAAGCTAACCCCGAAACTATAATGACAGGAATTTTTGCAGTGTAAGAATTTTGCTGCATTTTTTCTAGCAACAAAAAGCCATCAATATCTGGCAATTTTAAGTCTAATACAATTAAATTTGGTCGAAAAGTTTTGGCTGTGGAAAAAAACTTTGAACCGTTTGCTAAACCCTTAACTTGATACCCACAAAATTTTAAACAATCGCTGAACAGCATTCGATTAACATCATTATCTTCAACTAGCAAAACTCTTTCACAGCAGCAATGCGGCTTTAATTGCTGCTTTATACTTATTAGCTGCGGTGCCATTTTCATCTACCACTTTAGCAGGCAAGTCAATTTATTGTAAAAAATATAACAAGATATGATATCCCAGATTTATTTAAAGATATAGACTTTAATTAAAGTTATTTGACTAAGAATACTATAAGCAAAATTTAGTTAATATATTACTTATGCTTACAGTAGATAGTAGCTTAAATTCGATATTTAAGACGATTTCAAACACACCTTTAACCTTATCTTAATTTTTTAAAATAAAATTTATATTTTTTTATAAAGTTGTAATTATTTGCAAATAATATAGTTCTTCTGACTTAATAATCTCTATAGCGCTATCTGTAAGCACTCGTGTAAAAGCACAGCATCTTATTGATATCTCTAATTCGTGTTTTAAAAGTAAATAATAAATATCGACAAATAAATAGATAGATAAATAGATATATATAGTTATTCTAATTAATTTCCGTAGTGTAGTATTTGTAGTGTCTGAGTACGGATATGTATCGAAAACCGCACTATATAACACTCGTTTCTTCCGCAGGAATCACTATATATTGAATAATTAAGAAACCTTGACCAGCGCTAAAATCTTTGTATCTATATTAAGTAGTAAGCACTCAATATCTCAAATAATTGTTTCTTCAATACTCGTTATACGAACAAATTTAAAAATAAAAAAATTTAAAAATAAAAAAAATTAAAGCTAACCGGTAGGACTGCATCCATAGAGCATCTTTAACGCTTATAAATAGCTAAAACAGAGTAAAGTAAGGTAGATACACCTCTGGTAAAATATTCTGTAAATAATTTATGGAACACAGTTAAATAACATAATCGAAAGACAATGATATTTAACTAATTCAAACATTATTCCCAGCAATCATGCAGGTAATTCTTCTGTTGAAATCTGACCGCTTGCTGCTGTTTGTCGCTTTCTGGCAAGTAATAATAATGCTATTAATCCGCATAGTGCAGATGGTTCTGGAACCTTTTCTCTCTGAGTAGATGCAACAGCATAAATAGCAGTATGTGGTCCCTCACTATCAGATTGATTAGATTCAGCGTTATACACTATATACTTTTGTCCTTTGAAAACTTTGACTTTTGTTGTTTGAGCAGCTTCAACCGATTCTATAATATGGTTAGCTTTTCTAAACAGTGGATTATTTAAGAAGTTTTGATTTTCTTGTTTTGTTAACTGATTGCAAAGTTCTGATTCAGGAAAAGATATACAATAATCCGGTTTCTGTGTTACTTCTATTTCCGAGCTAATATCTTTACTGGCTTTTGATGCTTCTGACAGTGGATTTTGGTTTAAATCATCACTGTTAATATTTTTCAGTGTACTTGCTTGTGCCGGGGCTGTAGCGCTTGCGCTAATTATCGTTCCAAGTAATGCGTAATTACGAATTTTTTTTATAGTTGTTGTCATGGACGCAGTTGTTCCTTAAAACTAAAAAAACTAGTAATCGATACTCCCCTTTTAAATACAGCTACATTACTTTTAAAGTCTTTTAAAGGTTATTAAACCCGATTAAAGTAAGTATATTGCGCTGAGTGTAAAAAAATGATGCAAAAATCGTTTTAAACTTTGTTCAGTTTAACCGAGTACTACTGTAATTGCCGATACTGCTTCGTTAACTTTGTATTAATGTCAAATAAAGATTCAATGAACCAACGACATAAACTGGGATATCTTATCTACTGCGGCTTCTAATACCGATGGTTCCTGGACTAATGCAAAACGCACGTAGCCCTCTCCAGATTTACCAAAACCAGCACCGGGAGAAGCAGCAACCCCTGTATTTTCAACTAAATTTTTACAAAACTGGATAGAATCTTTACCCCAAGGTTCCGGTAGCTTTGCCCAAACGTACATTGTTGCTTTTGGCATCGGAACCTCCCACCCGCTACCTACCAAAGCATTAACGAAAGCATCGCGTCGTTTTCGGAAGCTATCTACATTCTTTTTTACTCCAGATTGCGGCCCACTTAAAGCGGCGATCGCACCATTTAATATTCCTCGATACTGGTTAAAATCAACAGCTGCTTTGACCCGACGTAAAGCTGCAATCAAATCACGATTACCAATAGCTAAGCCAACCCGAAAGCCGCCCTTTTTGTAGTATTTGGACAAAGTAATAATTTCATTTGAGATACTTTTGGTTTGGTCAGCTTGCAAAATTGAAGGAGCAATTGAGTATAGATTGCTGGTTGTTGGGGCTTCGTCTTCAGGAAACACCAAATCAACATAAGGAAAATCGTGAACCAAGACTATATCGTGTTTCTGACAAAAATCCACAGCTTTTTCAAAGAAAGATAGTGGTGCGATAGCGCTAGTAGGATTGTGGGGATAACTCAATACCATCATTCGCGATTGAGCTAATACTGGTGCGGGAATATCTTCAAATACAGGTAAAAAATTGTTTTCTTCCCGTAAAGCCATAGGATAAATTTGACCATCTGCTAAGTAAACTCCCCCAGCATGAGAAGGGTAGCCAGGGTCTAATAACAAAGCAAAATCACCTGGATTGAGAACAGCTAAAGGCAAATGTGCCGTTCCCTCTTGGGAGCCAATCAGCGGTAGAACTTCAGTTTCAGGGTCTACAGAAATACCAAATCGAAGCGAATACCATTCGGCTGCTGCATGACGAAAGCCTTGAGTTCCGTGAAACAACAGGTATCCATGAGTACTTTTGTCGTACAAAGACTCAGCGATAGCTTCGATAACGTGACTTTCTGCTGGGAAATCGGAAGACCCTAAAGATAAATCAATTAATTCGCGACCATTAGCCAAAGCCTTAGCCTTAGCAACGTCCATATCTGCAAATACATTAGACTTTAGGGGTTCTAGACGGGAAGCAAATTGCATTTTTTTAGATTAGTAGTTAGTAGTTAGTAGTTAGAGTTAGCTGTTAATTATTTGGTTTTAATTGTTAATTTTATAAATTATCATTTACTACCACCATTTCCCAACTAATACCTACTAACCACTAACCACTAACGATTAACCAATTAAATGAGTATCTAATAAATTCATCAATTTTTCTTTATTAACAACTCCCTCGCTGGAAGCTAAAACCTTATCTCCTTGCATAAGACGTAGAGCAGGAACACCTTCCACCTGATATTGCTTAACTGAAACTGGATTGGGGTCAACCTCCATTTTGACAACCTTAAGCTTATCGCTATATTTCGTAGCAGCAGCAGTAACCGCTGGGGACATTAACTTACAAGGTCCGCACCAAGAAGCCCAGAAGTAAACTAGTACAGGCTTTTCAGCTTGGAGTACTTCCTTTTCAAAATCAGCATCATTGATAATGTTTACACCCTCGCTCATCTTAATCTCCACTTAATAGCATCTTTTATAGTTACATAGATTGAATGTATCTTAATTTGTTGTCCCGAGACTAGTAGCTGTAGGAAGAGGATAAGTTCTAGGGAATTGGGAATTGAGAATTGGGGATTGGGAATTGGGAATTGGGGATTGTTAACTCCTCCTTACTGTTCACTGTTCACTGATAACTGTTCACTGTTCACTGATAACTGAATAGCGAAAATCCCACAACTGCATTAGCTGTGGGATAGTTATAAATATTTGAATTTGAGTTGAAATCTAAAAAATTACATATTGTCCAATTCTTTACGTAGTGATTCTAATTCAGAATCAACTGGTTCGCTATTCTTTTGCTGACTAGCTTGGCTGGTGTCAGTTTGTTGTGGTAATTGGGGTTGACTTGCTGTTGCATCTCCTGGTAGAGCCATTTGTGCTTTTAAAGCAGCTAATTCATCATCTACACCGCTACCCGCTTCTAGCTGTGCAAATTGGCTTTCTAAGTCCGAACCAGCTAATTCTGCTGCGGATTGAGCGCGTGCTTCTTGCATCATGACTTTTTCTTCCATGCGCTCGAATGCAGCCATTGAACTGCTGCTGTTCATACCACGCACCATTCCTTCAAGCTGCTCTTGAGCTTTGGCTGCTGTAACCCGTGCTTTGAGCATTTCTTTTTTGGTTTTAGCCTCAGAAATTTTGCTCTCTAACTGGATTAAATTACGCTTGAGACTCTCAACTTGACTGGTTTGCTGGTCTAAGCTGGTTTTAAGAGTACCAGCAGATTCGGTAAAAGATTTTTTACGTTCTAAGGCTTGACGAGCTAGGTTTTCATCACCTTTTTGCAGCGCTAACATTGCATTACGCTGCCATTTATTTAGTTCGTTATTAGCATCGTTATATTGCTTCTCTGTACGTTTTTGAGCAGCAATGGCTTGAGCAACACCTTGACGCAAGCGAACTAGGTCTTCTTGCATTTCGAGGATAGCCTGTTCCAGTATTTTTTCTGGGTCTTCGGCTTTGCTAACCATGTCATTCAGGTTGGCGCTTACTACTCGTCTTACACGGTCAAATAATCCCATAATTTTTTTCCTCTTGAGATTTACGCTCTGGTGATAAAAAGTTAATTTGTTTACGACTTAAGAGAGTTACCTATTTCAATCTAATCTTATTCTTTCCAATCAGTCCTCCCTATAACCCCAGGTCACAAAATAAATATTACGGGTTATATTTATCAAGTTTCATCTAAATCAGCCAGGAGGTTGTTGATTTTTTTGCGTACTATCGGTCAGTTGTGCTTTCATTGCCGAAAGTTCGGCATCTACGTCATCACCTTCACTCAAGCTCGCAAACTTATCTTCTAATTCATCTGTACCAGATATAGCAATTGCTTCTTGTTTCGCTTCTAGTTCTACAAGTTTGTCTTCCATTTTCTCAAAAGCCTTAAGCGAGCTGGTATCGCCAACTTCACCTAGCATTTCTTGAAGTCGCAAAGAAGCTTCAGCAGAGCGAGCGCGAGCAATATACATATCTTTTTTTGTTTTAGCTTCAGAGATTTTGGACTCTAAAGCCTGCATATCCTTTTTAAGTTTAGCGACTAAAGTTTTTTGTTGCCCAATTTGCTCATAACCAGCAGTTGCAGTTTGCTGATAAGCTTTACGCTTGGTAAGTGCTTCACGCGCTAAAGCCTCATTACCTTGTTTTAAAGCCAGGTCAGCGCGACGATACCATTCGTCTGCTGTAGTCTGAGCCTGATTTGCTTGTCTTTCGGTGCGTTTTTGGGTAGCAATAGCCTGTGCTACTCCTTGTCGCATCTGCACTAAATTTTCTTGCATTTCATAAACGGCCTGTTCCAGAATTTTCTCCGGATCTTCCCGTTTTGCTGTAAAACTATTAACATTTGCCCGAAATAAGCGCACAATACGCTCAATCAACCCCATAAGTTAAAACCTCCATTTTTCAGTTATCAGTTACCAGTTATCAGTCATCAGTCACAAGGTACATCAGCAGGATTGCGCCCATAAATGAGCGGAATTCCTCTGATATCTAAATTGATGCCGACATTCATCTTCCGGATAATTATATTGTTAACTGCTAACTGCTAACTGCTAAGTGTTAACTCTCCGGTTCCTCTACTCTGGCTACTATTCCCTTTTCTTTAAGAAGTTCTAAATGTTTTTTTAGTCTATCTTTGGATTTGAAGGCACCTAGATAAACATATTTCCCTTCTGGAGACAAATATGCATCTGGAATTACTTTTTTAACCTCGGCTAAAGTATTGCCTGCATTATCTACAATCACATTGTAAAATCCACCATTAGATGGTTGTATTTCATCAAGGTTTTGCGGAACTGTTACTGCTTCGGTTTCGGCAACAGGCTGAGCGGGAGTAGGAGTATTTGCAACCGTAGGAGATGGTTGTTCTGTAGTTGCTCTTTCTACCGTTGCTGGTCTGGTAACCGCAGCAGGTGGTCTTGCTATGGGTGTAGGTTTGGCTTTGGGTGTCGCCCCCGCAATATCATCAATGCTATTTATACCCGGAAGTGCATCGCTGGCGAGATTAGGATTTTTGGGTATGGGCGTTAATTTTTGTTCGCTTGAATTTACATCACTTACATTTTCAGTATTTTCGCTACTAATTGCTTGATTGCGCTTAAATAATCCCCCGAAAGTTAATGAAGGAAGGTTATCTAAGTTAAAAATAATATAGCCAAAAGTAATGCTGGATACTAAAAGCAATAACATCGAGCCAATACTCAAAGGTGATAGCAAGCTGTCATTATTATTTTTTGGTTTTTTGGGTTGGGGAACGCTTTCTTCTTCTTGTAAGCTACGTAATAAAGCTTCAGAAGATTCTAAATAGTCGTCTGGTTGCTTAGTATTTTCATTTTTTGGTGGAGATATATTTTCAGGTGGTTTATTGTCACCAACACTCGTTTTAACAATACTGCTTTGGTTTGACGTAGATGCAGTATGCAATGGAGTTTTTATGCTTTCAGGGAAAGGTACACCTTGTTTTTGATTGGAAGGAAGCGAGTAAGAAATTTCAGAATTAGTCTCTTCTGTCTCTTTATTAGCAGTAACTCCCGAGAAAGTTTCCGGAGCAGGAGGAGGTGGAGGTGGAGTTTTAACTTCGGGGGGTGTTGTACTCGCTTGCTGCTCTCTTATATAAGCTGCGGCTTGTTCTGGGGTTAAGCTTCGCTGATTCTTGCTCGGAGCAATGGTCATAGCGCTTTGAGCTTGGGGTTTACCAGCAATCAAACTTCCGAGACTTTTCTGACCTGGGGTTCTGTGTGCAATTCGCGTTCGACGGTATCGCGCCAATTCCTCATCAAGATGTACTTCTAAGCTGGCTAGGGCAGCACTAAGTGGCGGTTTTAAATTTGATGTTTTAGATTTTTGATTACCAGAATAATATAAAGGGTTTTCACTCATATCCCATTTACCTCCGTACCAACTGCCAGATTATCCACGATGTAACAATTTTCTCGCGTAAAAGTTAGGGCAGGTTTCCCAAATTAGGACAAGATCCAGTATCGAAGCAGCATCTCTGACCATTACTGGGAAAGCTTTAATAAAGCCTGCCAAAATTTCTAGGAGTCATTTGGGGTAAAACAGATACCCTTGTGCCAATCCTAGCGAAAATTAACATAGTTATATTATTTAACCAAGATGTAATTTCTGCACTCCTACTTATTCAAGATGTCGTTTGAATCAATTCCAGAGATTTTAGAGCAGCTACAGCTTGAAGCTTTATACAAGCAACAGCCCTTACAACGCTTGCTTGATTGTTGGCAAGAAGTTGTTGGAAAAGTCGTTTCCACTCATACCCAGCCAATCTCAATAGAAAGGGATATTTTGTGGGTTGCAACTTCGGGGGCTGCTTGGGCGCAAAACTTGACTTTTGAGCGCCAAAGATTGCTAAAAAAGCTAAATAAAAAATTGCCTACCCCTTTAGTAGATATACGCTTTTCTACTGCTCGTTGGCAACATACCAAAAAAAAATCTTCTCCACAACTAATTATTTCGTCTCAGGAGCATCCAAGCTATATAGAAAATAATTTGAATCAAAATCTAAATCTCGAACGTCAACCTAAAAGTCCTGATACTGCTTTTACTAATTGGGCACAAGCAATAAAAACGCGACATGCAAATTTACCTCTTTGTCCTAACTGTCAATCTCCAACTCCCGAAGGAGAATTACAGCGTTGGGGGATTTGTGCAATTTGCGCTGCTAGGTCTTTTTAAACTAACCGCAACCCACACCCGGACTTTACCCAAACTAGTAGTCGATAATTATGCATTGATAGCTGTCAGTTCGGAACAATTAATTGCCCGGTTGGGGTACTCCTTGAAGCTAAATGTAACTATGCTCCTACATCTAAAGCAGGATTATTGTTCATGATCCCTAATTGGTTTTGCCACAAAAAACTATCATCACTCCACATTGTTTTGTTTCTTTTCGTTACATAAAAATTGAAAAATATAACATAAACATAAAGAGATTATAAAGCTATTTTTGGATTGGGATCATCAAAACCTAGATAGAATCACAGGTTGATGCACTTATTCAGTATTTTTGTCTAGGAGCAAAATAGGAAATGTAAATCAGTCAGCATACGGCGTAAAAATGAAAAGCATCCAAATCTTCACTTCAGCTTGCCGAAATTGTCGTCACTTTGCACCCCAAGGTCGGCGTGGAGGAGTCTGTCAGCAACTGGGAGCGCCAGTGCGTGGGAGTTGGAAAGCCTGTTCGTTAGCAGTTCCTCCCTTTGCTCCCTCATGGGAAAGCTTGGAAGATGCCTGGAGTTTACCCGATGCAGCTAGAGTATTGGCTGAAAGTTCTGAGAACTTAGCGCTTACAAACGCGGAACCAGATGTTGAACAAGTATCGACACCAGCTAAAGCAGAAGCTTTATTAAGCTAGATTTTTTGGTGAGGAGTAATTTCCGTATTTTCCTAAAGCTTGAACGGTTAAGTCTCAAGACAGAAAATACAGAGCAACTTTTAAATTAGAAACAATTTAGCCGTTCTATAGGATTGATGAATCGCTTAGGGTTTATGTGATTGAACCGACCGAACAAGGTTTGACGTAGAAATAAAATCCGTTTTTCAAATAAAAAAAATTGCACCTCTATCTCAAAGGTGCAATTTTGGTATTTATTTTTGAATTTATAAAGATGTTAAGCAGGGAATGGGGGATTGGTAATTGCGTAGCTTGCCTCACCCGAAGGGTGATATTGCGAATTGCTTCAAGGTAGCCAAGGATATTGACGGAAATCTGGCTTACGC
>CAKZYM010000369.1 GCA_937884685.1 uncultured Calothrix sp. | reverse complement strand
CGGGTGGGAAGAACCAAAATTTCATCAGAAAAGGTTGATGTGTACCAACTTTTAGCAGAAGTTATCGATTCTCTTAACCCCCCAGCAACATTTAAAATCGAAATAATTGGCAAAAAGCCGATATTTGTCACAAAAAAATTGCTACTAAGACAGGTTTTTGCCAATTTAATCAGTAATGCTATTAAACATCATCCCCGTGATGATGGGAACCTCAGAATTTCTGTAGAAGACAAAGACCAATTTTACAAGTTTGTAATTAGTGATGATGGTTGTGGTATCGACCCAAAAGATAAAGATAAAATTTTTACGATTTTTCAAACTTTACAATCTCGCGATAAAAAAGAAAATACCGGAGTTGGTTTATCTATCGTTAAAAAAATTGTGGAGTCAGAAGGAGGTCAAATCACTGTTGATTCTAAATTAGGTGAAGGAGCAACTTTTTATTTTACCTGGTTAAAATTACCGTAGAACAATAGTACTTCATCCGATAGGAATAGTTTATTGCAATAAAAACCCTCACTAATGGTCAAACACTAGGGTGTAACTATAGGTTTACAATTCATTAAAGTACACTTTTACAATGCTCTATTAATGTTTAAATAAGCATTTGGAAGAATTATCCCGAAGTACAATGCAGGAAAATGACAGAATCGTCAATATCTTACTTGTGGAAGATGACGAAGTAGACATAATGAACGTCGAGCGAGCTTTTAAAAAAGCTGATATTAACAATCCGCTCTATATAGCAAGAAATGGAATAGAAGCATTAATAATGTTGCGTGGTGGAAATGAAGAACTTCCTCAAGTACCTCACGAACGTCGTTTAATATTATTAGACATTAATATGCCGAAAATGAGCGGCTTAGAATTTCTGCAAACGATACGTGCTGATAAAGATTTAAAGTTAACTCCGGTAGTGATGCTAACAACATCTAATCAAGATAAAGACATGATTGAAGCATTTGATTTAAATGTTGCTGGCTACTTATTAAAACCCGTAACTTTTTCCAGATTTGTTGAATTAATGACAACACTTAATAAATACTGGTCTTCATCTGAAATGCCTAATTAATCAAGATAAGAAGAATATAAAATTTGCAGTTATACTTATATTTATGTATACAAAATTATAATTTTATGGTCAAGTCTAAACTCAATTAATATAAACATTATCACTTATATATTTAATTAACCAATTTATTTTATTTTAATCTAAGTAAATCTAAAATCTAATTAAATCTAATTAAATCTAATTTTATAGTTATTTAATTAAGCGTATGGAAGAAACTCTCAAAATTTTGATTATTGATGACGACGAAGTAGACCGTATGGCTGTAACTCGGGCTTTAAAAGCAACAGCAATACGAATGGAATTATCTGAAGCTACCGATTATTCTGAAGCAATTGAAATATTAGAAGAAAAACAATTTGATTGTGTATTTGTAGACTATCTTTTACCGGGTAAGGATGGATTAGCTTTAGTTAAAGAAATACGTGCTTCTGGTTCTAAAGTACCGCTGATTGTTTTGACCGGACAAGGGGATGAACAAACAGCAGTTGATTTAATGAAAGCAGGAGCTTCCGACTATATTACCAAGTCTAGAATTACTGCCGATTTATTAAGTACGACTTTGAGGAATGTAATTCGTGTTTATGAAGCAGAGCTACAAGTAGAGTCATTTAATAACCAGTTACGAGAAAGTAATGAATTACTGAGGAAAAAGAATAAAGAATTAGAAGAAAAAAAAGAACAGATTGACCTGCAAAACCTAAAATTACTGGAAGCATCGGAAACTAAATCCAAGTTTTTAGCAACCATGTCTCACGAACTACGAACCCCTTTGAATGCGATTATGGCATTTTCTCAAATGCTCCAGCGTAAAAACAAAGGCAACTTTTCCAATCAGCAAGTGGACATGATAGAGCGAATTCATGGGAATGGTAAAAACTTGCTCGCTCTAATAAACGATATCCTTGACTTATCAAAAATTGAGGCTGGGGGTTTAAAGCTATATCCTGAAGAATTCGATTTATCTCAATTGATTAATACCACTATAGATGAACTACGTTCTTTAAGGTCGCAGAAAAAATTAGATATAGAAGTTGAAACAGACTTCCAACAACCTATAGTTTTTAACGATAGAAATAGAGTTCGTCAAATTTTAGTTAATTTGATTTCTAATGCGATTAAATTCACCGAACAAGGAATGGTGTTAATAAAAGCTGAGGAAATATCAGATTTACCAAATTCTAATATCGTAATTTTCGTTAAGGATACGGGTATTGGTATTGCTGAAACTGATATAAAACATATTTTTGAACCCTTCCGTCAAATTAATCAAACAATGTCACGTAAGTATGCTGGTACGGGATTGGGTTTAGCGATAACTAAATCCTTAGTAAAGATGATGGATGGCAAACTTTCAGTTGAAAGCGAATTAGCTAAAGGTTCGATATTTCGAGTCGAACTTCCGCGCTATATAAACATAAAATCGGAGTCAGAAAATGCCTAATTACTAATTTGTAAATACTAACTTCTAATCCTTAACCCAGAGCTATTTTTTATTTTCCTTAAATAAATACAATATAAGATATTATGTATAATACAAAAACTGAAAAAAAAGACCGAATTTTAGTAGTCGATGATGTATATGACAACCTACTAGTTATCCAAACTATTTTAGAAGATGAAGGATATGAAATTGAAATTCAAGAAGATAGCCAAATAGCTTTAACAATGGTAGAAGAATCTCCACCAGATTTGATTCTTTTAGACCTAATGATGCCAGATATCGATGGCTATGAATTTACTCGTCGTGTTCGTAAAAACAAGCAATTACCATTTATTCCCATCTTATTAATAACTGCTTATGAGAACATTACTGTTGCAGATGGATTAGATGCAGGAGCGGAAGATTTTATCCGCAAACCAGTAGATGCTGATGAATTACAACCGCGAGTACGCAGCCTATTGCGGCTGAAGCACAGCATAGATGAACGCGACCACATGGCAAGTTTACGTCAAGATTTTGTTTCCCGCTTCACCCACGATTTAAGAACACCTTTAGCCGCTTCTAATCGCGTTTTGAAATTATTACGCGAAGGTAGATTTTTTGAAATATCTCCTGAAGTAGAGCAGATATTTACGACTATGATTACCAGCAATGATGACTTATTGAACATGGTAAATAGTTTGCTCGAAGTTTATCGTTATGAAGCTGACTGCAAACAAATTAACTTCGACAAAATTAATATTTTTGATTTGGTTCGCGATGTAGTTCAAGAATTAAAACCCTTAGCAGAAGAAAAAGAATTAAAATTAAAGTCTAATCTCGAAAATAATTTAGAGAATAATAATTCTGAAGAAAACGAACTATCAACTATTTTTGCAGACCGCATCGAAATTAAAAGGGTTTTAACTAATATTATCGGAAACGCAATTAAATTTACAAAAACAGGCTTTATAGAAGTCAATTTAATAGTAGATTCACAAACAGCAGAAATAAAAATTCAAGATACAGGTTCCGGAATTTCCTCAGAAGAACAAGCGATATTATTCGAGAGATTTCGACCCGGTAAGCACAAAAATTCTGGCAGCGGTTTGGGTTTATATTTATCCCGTCGCATCATTGAAGCACACAACGGTTCAATTAATGTAGAATCCGAACCGGGGAAAGGAAGTTTGTTTACGATTAATTTACCAAGAACAGTTATCAGTTAACAGTTATCAGTTATCAGTTAACAGTTAACAGTTATTAGTTAATAATTTACTGTTTTAATAGTAGCCTGTCCCATAAATTGTTATAGATTCGTAGTGAGGATTTTAATCCTCAATCTTAAGATTTTTAAATCTTACATTTTGCATTGAAGTGATAATATTCCACTACAAACCGCTAATATTTAATGAAATAAAGCACTAATACGGTTACGTGATGAATAATTCCTCGTATACTGGTCACTGATAACTGATGATCCACATCCTTTGGATGAACAACTGATAACTGATTATTATGGAAACAGCAAAAGAATTACATTCGGAACTGATTGATTTTGTCTTGGATGCTGAGGGTGATTTAGCTGCATCTTTGGAAAGCTTTAGTGCAGAACAATTGTCTAATTTTTCCCAATCTCAGTATCAAGGTGCTGTTCAAAATGAAATGATACTAAATATGTTTCTCACTGAAGGTACGGTGGGAGACAAGAAACCAGTTGATATATTTTTGGAATCTCACCCGGATTTATCTGCTGAAAAACGCGATATTGTAAATAATTTTAGACGCAGCTTTGCTGGTTTGTTTGCTGTTAATCAAATTTATGATGATGGGTTTAAATTAACCAACTGGTTAACCGATAAACAATATACTGTCAAAATCAACGAACCAGAACAACAACAGTTGAAACGTGCTAAGGAAGGAGAAATTTTATTAGCAAGAATTGTTCCTTTAGCTAATAATGATTGGATGTTTTCTTCCCCGGTTACTTTGATGGGAAGACTAGGTAAACCAAAGTTAGCTGTAGCAATTGGTAATTTCAAAAATAATTATAAAAATTATCTATACGGTGATGCTCCGGAATTGCTGGAAGAAGCATGGTTGTCTGTAGAAAAGTATCACCAAAGGTTTATTAAATTTTTTGATAGCGATGAAATTACTTTACCAGCATATCAATTAGAAAAAAAGCTAAGCGAGCTTCAAGAACAAGTTAACGAGAGCGAATTTGAAGCAGCGGGAATTGATAGCTCAAAATCTTTGAAAGAAATGGTACAGGATGCTGACATTACTGATGAAGAAATGGCTGAAGTCGCTGAAGAAATGGGTGTAGAGTCAAAAGTCGCTGCTCAGGTATTAAATAGCAATAAAAGTGTGAAAATGGTAATGCCTAAAGTTGAGTTACCACCACATCTCAAGAAAGCTGAAGAAGTTACTGTATTGAGCTTCCCTCGTTGGGGACAAATCTTTTTAACAAACTATACTCAATTCAAAAGTCTGCTTACAGAAGATAATGCTAACGAGCAGCAATCCGCAGATAAGTTAGTGCGTGAATATCTAGAATCATCTGAAATTAAAACTTGTGTTTGGCATCGTCTATCTCAAGAATACCCCGAGCAATTAGAAAAGTTGTTGCAGCAAGCATTAAATCGTCCTGACTTTAATTTAAAGCAAGATTATGTAGATTTGTTAAAAGAATTTAACAAAAGTTTAAACGTTGAATTACCAGAAATTGCCAGCGTTCCGTTACATCTCCATAATCTTTTTCAGGAAGCATTATCAGAAGTTCAAGGAAAGACTAATAAAAAAGGTAAAACTAAGTCTAAAGGGGGATTTGGAAGATAATTTTTGATACAAAATTGTGAAGAAATTATTACAAAGTATTCTTCCGGAAGATTTTGAATTTAATATTGATGTCTATCGAAAAAGTAGATTTCTTTCCCTGAATTATTCTACTAATTAGTTAATTTTCCATTAGCAACACTTTTCTATTCCTCTCGAATATCAAGATTACTTCTCATTATAGATTTGCAAATTTTGAGAAATTGATAAGTTAGGAATAACGAAACAAACACAAATATTACTTAGGAGATACAGAATATGGGTATTATTGCATGGATAGTTTTAGGTCTAATTGCTGGTGCGCTAGCTAAATTAATCTACCCCGGTCATCAAGGTGGTGGAATTCTAGCAACAATGGTTTTGGGTATTGTTGGTGCATTCCTAGGTGGATCTATATTCACACTTTTAAATACGGGAAAACTGGCATTAACTGCAAGTGCTAGTTTAAGTCTCGGTTCAATTTTTGTTGCAGTAATTGGTGCAATGGTTGCTATCTTTATCTGGGGTTTAATCACCAGACGTACTGCATAATAAATATCAGTTAATGATTCTCTTGGACCGCTGGAAAGTAGTTTGAGAGGACAGGGAAGCTACATTTTGTGTAGTAAAAAAAATGGTTAATCGTTTCTTAATTGTTAATTCCCTTGCCAAGAGAATCTGTTTTTTATCGCGACAGTAGATATATCAGGGAAATAAATCGAAATTCACGATTGTAAATATGACTAATTCAAATAACAAACAGCCTTTAACTTCCGAACAAGTTGATTTTGAACAAAAACATCAACAAAAGCAAGAGTTAGAAAATTCAGAAAATCCCAATGTGTTAAATCCTGGGGATAAAGTTGAAGAAGATAAATCAATAAACGAAAAAGCTCAACAAGTCGCAGTTGATGCACCAGATATTACTGGAGACCACATTACCGTCCCTACTTACTTTGTAGCAGAAGACAAAGAAACTGGTGAAGAAAAAGCATTACACCACGTTAAAGATGCGGAAGAAATTTCGGATGTAATTCGTCAAGCAAGAGTTGACGAAGATGGTAATAGAGAATGGCGTTAAGGCTTCATTTGGCTTTAAATACAAATATAATTAAACTACCCCCTCGAATCAGATTCGGGGGGTTTGGTTTGAATTTATAGCGCTATGGAAATGTAAAAGGTTAAAAAGTAGCGGGTAATAAGTAATAAATAGAGATTAAAGAGTAACGAGAAATAATGATAGCAACAGGAGTCTATTTAACTATTATTCGGGATATTTTCTTCTTAGTATTATCGCATCGGCACATTGGAAAATCTCGGTTTAGGAAAATTGAATTTACTCTATAATTACTATATTATGCCTGTGTTTTACTCCCTACTCCCTTCAAAAACTAACTAGTGTATTTCCTAAGACTGAATTTAAACTTATGCTTTAGATTGAAGAATTATATGGATATCATCCAATATCATAGGAAAAATTGAGAATATCAACTGAAGTTAGATAAATAGATAAGTTGGGAGGTCAAGAAAGGGATTTGAAGTAACTAAAATTACATTATTCTTGTAGTTTCAGTTCTCTGAAAAAAAGAAAAGATTTTTTGGTAATCAATAGTACCAAATCCCAAGTTAAGTAAGCTGAATCTGTTTTTAACTATGTAGGTATTAAAGATTTGTTGTATATTTTAAGCCTAAATCTAGTCAATAAAGGTCTTCAAATTTTGATAAATTATCAATTTAATAGAACGCAGTTGATAATTTTATGTTAAGCTCACTGAACTAATTCTTTTAAAAGAGTTTTAGTTTTTAATGATAACTTTTTTATCGGACAGGGTATCGCTGCTTTATTAGTACGATGTTCAATCGACTTAAAGTAGTTTGTAACTATACTTGGAGAAACAAATCATGAATTTTCGACAATTAAAACTTGCTTGTTCTGTCGTCAGCGTTAGCGCTGCTGTGTTTGCTTTTGAAGGAGTAAAAGCTCAAGGACAAACCCCTCCAGTCCAAGTAGAAAATCAAGCTTCTCATATACAGAACGTGAACCAAGCACCTAATAAAGTCGCACAATTCAATCCAGGTGGTAGCACTCGTTCAGGTTCAAGCTACATTGGAGTAGGTGGATTTATCGGATTTGATGATAATAGTACATTCGGTGATGGTGGTTTTTCTGTAATTAGTAAAATCGGTTTAAGCAGAAACTTTTCTATACGTCCATCTGCTGTAATTGATGATGATGCTATATTTCTAATTCCTGTAACAATTGATTTTCCTGTTAATAGCGTTGCAGATACAGGATTTCAGAGACTTAGTGTAGCACCTTACTTTGGTGCAGGAGTTTCAGTTAATACTGATGAAGATTCCGACGTTGGTTTCCTAGTAACCGGAGGAGTTGACGTTCCCGTTTCCAATAAGTTTACTGCAACAGGAGGAGTCAATATTGGCTTTTCTGATGATGATACAGATGTAGGTTTACTCTTAGGTGTAGGCTACAACTTCTAAGTAAAAGGTTAAAGTTTTATTTGAAGAGTAGCTTTAACAAAGCTTTAAAATTTGATTTATTAAGAAACCCGGTTTAATAAAAATCGGGTTTCTTAATACTATATAAAAAATGTTAATTTAATTGCAGCGAAAAGACTATAAACCAGGATTTTTTGACTTTTCAAGATTTGGAATAATATCAGGACGCTCTTTACCTTCCCAACCTGCGGGACGCTTAGAATTATACCAAGCAATGGAGCCTATAGAAACTGCTGCAACAAAGCCTACTACAACTATTCCTGTGAGGGACATATAGTAGTCAGTTCTACCATAAGTATTGTCAATTAGCTCTGCTAAAACGTAGTTAAAAGAAATATTCATTGCGATAGCCCAAATTTGAACAAAGTTAGTCAATAATCTAGATATATTTCAATCAGAATTAATGAAAATTTTCACACTTTTTGTAACCACTTGTCAAATAATTATTGCATTTTTATTTTTGTATAAATCTTGGGTATAGATTATCTAAGTCTGCAAGTTTTCAAGACATATTTTTGATTTTTATTATTTTAAAATAACCATAATAGCACTGTCAGTTGTTATGATTTTAAAATTTTTATATCAAAAATACTACATAGGAATAGAGGAGTTAGAATATTATCTAACCCCTCTGCTATTAAAGCTTAGTTTCCCAGATAAAGGATTTTATATTTAAACTAAATCAACTTAGTAAAAAAAAATTAGTCAATCGCATCTTTGATTTTATCTTTTGCATTCTCAACTGTATGACGACCTTCAGCTTCAGCTTGCTTAGCCTTACCTTTAGCTTGGTCTTCGGTATTTCCGGTGATGTTGCCCATTGCTTCTTGAGCTTTACCTTCGATGTTCTTAGCTGTTGCTTTTGCTCTATCTTCGTTACTCATAATTTACTCCTTAAATTGTTTATATTTAGCCAACAAATTGGCTTGTTTATTCTGTTTTTCTCTTTCTTATTTAATATATTAGCTATGATTGATTTGTAATTCCTCTATCATCAGAAAATTTTTTAGTCAGTTATCTATATCTATTTACATATTTAATTCGGATGAGAGCAATTATCAGTTAACAGTTAACAGTTAACAGTGAGGATTTATCAATTAATTAAATTTTATTCACTGATAACTGATATAGCATTTACCAGTCTCTACTCGGCATATCTCAAAACCTCACCCCAAGCCTTATTAAGGAGAGGGGAGATAAAGTAAGTGTAAATTCGACTTTCCAAACATCCTCTAAAATATTTGTGTTTTTTCAATATTAAAATCGAATTCCCATACATAAAATTAGATTTAATTTCAATAGACCCACCCGGACAAAAAATGCTACATAAATAATAAGAAAGGAATAGCTAAAAGGATAAATTTAACAATCAAAATCAACTATAAAATTCAAATATTTTGCATAGTCAGCATTTCAACTGTTTTAGTCACAATTAAACATACTATCGAATCAAAAGCCAAAATATCAGCCAAAGTAAACTATTTACGATAAACAGAACTAA
>CAKZYM010000368.1 GCA_937884685.1 uncultured Calothrix sp. | reverse complement strand
GTACAAATATCAAGTTAATTGCTGCTTTTTATGAGGTTAATTGATTGATTTTCAAGTAAAAATTCAAAGGTACATATACTGCTTCCCTCAAGATAACAATATCACGTTTTGGCGGAAAGTCTTGTAATCTCGTGAGCTAATTGAGAATGGAGTCAATAGTCATGCTCGTGTAAACGAGTATTAAGCAGTTGTAACGAAATATGGATACAGAAAATTGATATTTGGGGAAGTCGTAAGTAAGTTTTGGTTATAGAAGTGAAAATTTTGGTTTAGAAGTGGTCAGAAATTAAAAATCGTAAAAGTTAATTTTAAACTCCTAATTCCTAACTCCCAATTCCCAATTCCTTTTTAATAAGACCGATACTCTTTAAAAATTTGCGTCTCCCCATTATTGTCAAAAGAGACTACAGGAAAAGGGTCTTTCTTATTTCCCATTTCCATACCTGGAGAACCTGAAACCATTCCGGGAACGGATAAACCTATTTGCTTGGAAGATTGAGCGACAAAACGTTTAATATCATCAGCAGGGACATGACCTTCCATCACATAACCGTCAATAATTGCTGTATGACAAGATTCTAATTGTGATGGTACTTGATATTCTTGCTTAATTGCTTCCATATTTTCGGTTTTAATATCATCTTTGATTTGGAAACCGTGTTTTTGCATGTGTTTTACCCAGTTTTCGCAGCAACTACAATAAGGACTACGATAAACGGTAATTTCTTTTGAAAAAGATAATAGTGGTGCTGTTTCTTTATCCCATGTGCTAGCAATTGCTTGAGCTTGATTTCCTGTAAATGGAACACAATAAAATATTCCTACCATGATGAAAATAGCAATGCTTTTGATTGTAAAAATGAACATGAATAAAACCAATGAATGAATTTTAACAACGGATGCGGTTAACGGATGGATTTCGCGTTAACAAGAGATTTACTGAAAAATATTACTTTTATTAGTTTGAATATCTACGTATAAACTCTCGGAAAAGTTTAGCAATAATATTGCCGCGATCGCACTTGTGTAAAGCTAGCTATTACTGGGTTACAAACAATTTTACTTAAGTTGAGAACAGGGGTGATAATAATAAAATTGTTAGTGATTGTAAATACTAACTTCTGTTTTTTTAGCTTGATTTCAGAAAAAGAATAAAACAAACCGAATCTAGTGCTGTTGTTCAATTGCAAAATTTTTAAAGATAGATAGAATTGAATTAAAATATAGAATACATTTTACTCTTCATAGCTAGTTGAAATTCAGAGGTTTTATAAAAAAATAATGAAATACACTCTAACAAAATTAGTTCATCAACTAACGGTAGTTTCTGTTATCGGCTTACTAGTATTTTCCATTACTGGCTGTACTGACAAGCCAATAAATTCTACACAAATAGAAACAATCGAAACTCCTTCAACAGCGACTAATTCATCACAACAAGAAATAACTGAAACACCTTCTGAAGCTGAATCATCTACCGAAGAATTACCTGCAAAAATTCAAAGTGCTGTCCTATCAGATGCAAATAAACGTGTTAGTAAACCAGCAGCATTAAGAATTGAACAATCGGAAAAACAAAGTTGGTCGGATAGTTGTTTGGGATTGGCAGAACCAGGTAAACTATGCGCTCAGGTAATAGTTCCCGGTTGGAAAGTTACAGTTACCGACGGACAGCAGGAGTTGGTTTATCGTACTGACAATAAAGGTAAGCTGGTTAAATTAGAAGAATGATATCAGTTAACAGTGAGCAGTTATCAGTTATCAGTGAACAGCTAATGCTAAGGAGTTAATAAAAATAATTATTTCTCCTTGTACCCTTATCCCCTTCTAATCCCAACTAACTACTCAAAGCTTGTTTGACTCGTAAAGGCCAGAAATATTCTCCGAAACCTTTACTAAGATTGCTAGGATTGGTTTTATTCTCAATTTCGGTACCCCATTTTTTACCGGTGGTGACAAGACCAAATTTATCTCCCGGTTGAAAATGCCAAGCTAACATTCCGATACCTCGGGGAAGCGCATTTCGATATACTAATCCCGGTGCTTGGAAGCGGTTAGTATCATCTTCACCACTGTTACCAACTTCCCCGATTAATAATGCATGTCCTTTTTCCCTGACTCTTTTAAGATAGTTAATAAATTTTTCATCCATTTTTTTGTATCCATGTGCCCAAAGGTCGTAAACATGGAGACTAAAAATAATATTTTCGTACTTCTTACCGTCAAAATACTTTAATTTATCTCCTTGAGATAAAATAGCGCTGCTTTCCTCGTCTACCATTTCCAAATCCCAACTATCGCTATCTTGTCCGCAACTGTCAGCATCAATCACTATCGGATTTTTTGCACCAATGCGATCGCGAATTAATTGAATAAATTGCTGGTGTATTTCTACCCATTCTGGAGAAACTGGTCTGTGTTTTGATACTACTCCAGGTTCGTTGATAATATTGAACCAAACATAAGGGTTATTCTTGTAGCGTTTAGCTACAGTTTTCCAAAAATCATCTAATAATAGTAGGTCATTTCCTTGGGGGTAGCGACAAGTCCAGTCGTGAGCATCAATCATCACTACAACTTTTTTATTAGTAAAAGCTGAAACAATTTTATCGAGACTTTGTAAAGCTAAATCCCGATGTGTAGACCACTTCCATTCGGACATTCGCTGACCTTGCCATTTTTGTTCTTTTAAACCAACAACAGCACGTACAGTATTAAAATTCCAATCATCAGCAATAGAATTTACAAGTTTTGCAGCACCACCAGGGTCTTTTGAATCCCATCCCATAAAGTTCCAACCGTTGATGTTAGTACCGATAGGGATAAATCGTTTGCCTTCAGGAGATATGATATTCGTACCCCAAACTTGAAACTCTTTTCCTGCAATATTTACAGTATGCTCCTGAGTCAATAATTGATTGGCATTTACGAATAGGTTTAATAAAGGAATCAAACATAAAGTTAGAGTAAAAATAATGATAAGAGAGATATTTTTTTTTCGAGATATCATTAATTACGTTTTACGTGAATTAAACACCGTGAATAATATTATTATGTGTTTGAATTTTTGAAAATAAAGATTTATATAGGGTTTTAATGTCTTTATCAAACATAAAGTTAGAGAGATAGCAGGAAGAAGTTAAATATCAAATAATTTATTACACCTTTTATCTCATAAGTAGGATATTAGATTCCGTCATTTTTTTATAGTGATTACTACGGAATAATCAACTTTGATTAGTATCTTAATGCACCAAATAATTAAGATGAATGACTACCGTGCAAAAATTCTTGACCCAATTACACCAATTAAAATAATTAATCCTAATCCTCTACGAAAATAGTTAACTCCTTGAAATAATTCTTGCCAAGCCCAAGTAAATATACAGCCAAAAGTAACTAAATCTAAACCAGTATAAACTTGACCGCTGTTAAAAAATACTTTGAGTAAGCTAGCTATTCCCCAAACAATAAGTGGTGGATTTGGAGGCTGAGCAATGATTATATTACCATCGCTATCGCGAAATACTTTATCAAATAATGAATTCTCCATTGTCATAATTAACCTACTTTCAACTCCGAATAAATATGGATAAGGTGAAACGGTAAAAGTCTTGCTATTTCTTTTTCGTATAAGCTTTTATCAAGATTTTGATTAAATATATTTTAAAATATTAAAGTCGTAAAAAACTCTACTGCTAGTGTGTTTTAAAACAATAATAGACTTTGCAACTACATCTATTTATATATATCTAAAGGATTCGGAACTGATATTTACAATATTCTATAACCTTTCTCAAATAACTGAGGTACATCTAAATTTTTCTCTGTTCCCTATTGCCTAAAACCAGAATTTTGTATCTCACCAAATTGAGAACCGCTATATTCTCTATGTGATATTTTACTTCCTCAACGAATAATTGCCGCATAAGATGCACTTTTCATGAGTAAATAATAACTACTAGGTCATTTTCGACCTAATGTTGGGATAGGTAGCAATACAACCCGAAAAAACTACTAATCAACTAACTACTAACTACTAACTTATGATTACAGGTACGACAAAACTACTTGGAGTAATCGGAAATCCAGTAGAACATTCTCTATCTCCGTTAATGCATAATGCAGCTTTAGCGAGACTGGATTTAAATTATGTTTACCTTCCCTTTCCTATCGAACCCGAAAATTTAGCAAAAGCTTTGGATGGATTTGCAGCAATTGGTGTTGTAGGATTTAACGCTACAATTCCTCACAAACAAGCAATAATACCTTTACTCTCAGAAATTGAACCAGTCGCTCAAAGCGTTGGTGCAGTTAATACAGTCTTTCGTAGAGATAACAAGTGGATAGGCACAAATACTGATGTCGCAGGATTCATCGCACCATTAAAATCTTTAGATAGAGACTGGAGTCAAACCCATGCTGTAGTATTAGGCAATGGTGGTGCTGCTAGAGCAGTGGTAGCAGGTTGTACTCAATTGGGTTGCGCTTCAGTTACTGTGGTAGGACGTAATTTACAAAAACTAGAAGAATTTAAAGATTCCT
This sequence comes from uncultured Calothrix sp., assembly GCA_937884685.1. Classification (GTDB taxonomy): domain Bacteria; phylum Cyanobacteriota; class Cyanobacteriia; order Cyanobacteriales; family Nostocaceae; genus Rivularia. The sequence goes on along the minus strand of CAKZYM010000368.1, from coordinate 559 downwards.
GGAAAGACTCTCCATTGAAAATAAATTTAAAAATTCATCAATGGGATTTTCTTGCAGAAATAATTGCGAATACTAATTTGTTAGTTAACACAACTCCTATCGGCATGTATCCCAATATAGACAATTCTCCTATCAACGCAGATTTATTCGCACATCTACCTAAAGGCACAATTATTTATGATTTAATATATACACCAAGTCCAACAAAATTTTTACAATACGCTCAGCAAAGTGAACTTGATACCTCGCGTATCGTTATTGATGGTTTAGAAATGTTGGTTCAACAAGGAGCAGCAGCCTTAAAGATTTGGCTGCAACAGGATGTTCCGGTTGACGTGATGCGCTACTCATTACAGCAGAAGCTGTATGAATGATTGCTACATCAAGCGCGGACAGGTGCTTTGCGACTCTAAGCTATTAACTCATTACTCTTAACTACCCTTCTTCTCACCTGCGAATCCCCGATAATTAAAAATTGAAAATTGAAAATTGATAAAAGATATTAGTAATTTTTAATTGAATTTTATTTACTTTTTACACATTTATCGTATCATTGATT